>NZ_VSCO01000127.1:0-5053 GCF_047459465.1 Caldicoprobacter sp.
CTGCGTTTTATTTGGGATAGGGTTATTTCATCCTGTATATCCGACAACTTGCCTATAATAGCGCAGAGGTCCCTAAAAATAGGAAAGGCCAAAAGCATCATAGCCCAGTGTACTGCCAGGCGTTCAGAATTATTGCAGGTTTTAAATACTTCTAAAGCTCTGTCCCTTAACCCTTTGTTTTCATCAACTTCAAGCCATATTCTAGCTAAAATGCTTCTGGTTTTCAGAAGATTGGTACGATCTTTTATGTATGAAGACAAAAATTCCAAGAGCATATCTTTTGACTGTTCTTCATCCTGACATTTCAACAAAAATTCCACCGTCTTATCAAGCCATTCCGGCTTTATTGGCCTTGAGAAAACTATTGCTTTGCTCATAAATTCACATCCCCTTTATCCTTGCAAAAGGTACTATTACTTCTTCTATGCTCATTCCACCGTGGCACACATAGCTTTGCCCCTTTGTGCCAAACGCGGTATCGTCATCACATATTATGTATCTGTAGTCCTTGGGCATATATGTTCCCGGATATCTAAATACCCGGAATTTCGCTTCGACTTCCTCTGTCATGGCAAAGTCCTGGTATACCCTTGCCCTTAAAGATGTCATCTCGGTCAAAACTCCCTCATTTTTAGGCCTACCCTGCCCTATCGCTTCAATGTTGCCGTGGTCAGAGGCGATATAAACATCAAAACCTCTCTTTATGAAGTTTCCAATAAGCATTTTTAACTGGCCGCTGCGTGCCCACTGGGCTATATCCCAGTACATGCCCTTTTGCCCCTGTATCTGACCGTGCATAAGATCATCAATAAAATTCACTACAATTCCTGCAACCTTTATATTGTGCGGCAAGTCCACTTCCATACCTCTTCCAAAATATACGTCGCTTTCTTTATAGCCGTTGCTCACCCAGTACTCTACCCACTCCTTCTCCTCATCTTTCAACGAAAAAGCATCGTTGTGGCTGACCGGCAGCTTTCCGGAAAAAATCGACTGCCTGGACACCGGGGTCACCGTAGGAACCATAGCAAAACAGCATACCGTTTCAATATCATACTCCAAATCAGGACAACTTGCAAGAACAGTAAACCAATTCTCCAGCGACATGCCATCTATCACAATCAACGCAATTTTTTGACTTTTAGACAGCATGTAATCGTTTATCTTGTGTACCATCACAGGCCCTTCTACGCTGGTACTGGCGGATAATAGGCCGTAATTTTCAAGCATCCACACCTTGAAAGAGCCATTTATTTTGGCACAAAGATGCTTTACATCTTTACCTGAAAAACCACCGTCAACCATCAACCTAACCCTTGCCCAGTCTCTGGCAATCTCAAACCAATCCCTGTAGCTTAACTTCTCTTTTAAACATCGTTCAATTCTGCCGCATACTATATCTACAAACTCGTCAGCATTCCTCTTTGAAAACATCTCTTCTTCTATAAACTTTCTGGTAGCCTTAGGACCAAGTATATAGCCAAAATAATTCTGGTAGGCTATATACAGCAAATCGAGGTCAATATGGTGAAACTTTTTCAATTCCACCGGATCCAGTCTTGGGAAAACCGAAGCATAGTCCACAAAGACGTTGTAATACCTCTTTCTTATGTCGTAAGGGACATATATTTTTTCATCCGTCACCCGTACTATAATCTTGATTTTGCTATTATCCCTCAATTTCAGCTCATAAAAATACCGGAACTCCTCCGGATCGGTATATTCAATTATTTGAAAACCTTCCTTGTCCGCTATTCTTAAGGCACCACTTCTTTTAGCAAGGCCATCGTAATCAAACAGGAGTATTTGACTTTCATAATCCAGGGCCATCTTGTCCAGAATGTACTGAGATAACAATCCCATCACTCCATAAAAGCAATAAATATAGGCTTCAAAGTAGGACATGGTTTGCTTTTATAGGCATATTCAGCCTGAATCTCTTCTTTTTCCTTTTTCAACCGCTCAATCCTACGCCTTTTGATGTTTTCAATCCCTATCCTACCAGCCGCCTCTAACCTCAAATCAAGAGCATATAGATATTTCTGATATTGGTTGGCATTTTCTTCATCAAACCGCTTTTTCATTTCCAAAAATTGATGGTGTGCAGCATCTTTAGCAATGCTCAATATCTTGTCAAACTCCTCATCGCTTAGTTGCTTAACTCCCGATATCTCCATAGCTCTTCCCGGCTTTACCATCTCATCCCATATCCTCCTTGCCGATACCGGGCGAACAACTCCCTCAACATTTATGAAAACGGGGATAATACATTTGTACTTTACATCAGGCCCCAAGCTTAACTCCCACAATGACCAATATCCTTTTTCGTTGGGCAAGTCAGGAAGATTTATCACAATAGCTCCATCAGCTTTATCCCAATAAAAGTCCCCCTTTATAATCTCGCTTATCTTCTGATTGTTAAGGTCAATATCTAGCTGTTCAAGCCTGACATTCTCACCTTTCCAAGCCTTGTAGTTTAAATACATATGCCGCATCAATTCTTTCATATTGTAATCCCGTATGCTAGCTGCCAAAGCCAGATCAATCGTTTTTTCAGTTTTGATCAAATCGCGCACCTTTTGAGCCTGTTCAATTTCCTGCCTTATTTGTGCCTCCAGCTTTTGTATATAGTAATCGGCATTCCGAGGTTCAGCTATTGCTTTAATATAAACATCGGTAAAATCCATATCTGCCAGTTGGCTGTCCAGAACATCCCCCATCTTGTCGATTCCCATCTGTTCAAAAATAACGGCCAACTTTTCTTCCAGGACCTCGCGAACCCTGCTTTCAACCGTATCCTCAAGTATATAGTTAAACACCAGTACATCCCGGCTCTGCCCTATTCTGTCCACCCTGCCTATGCGCTGCTCAATCTTCATCGGGTTCCATGGCAAATCGTAATTTATAACCACATTGGAAAATTGAAGGTTTATACCTTCTCCACCGGCATCGGTTGAAATGAGTATGTCGCTTTGTGTTTTAAACTCCTCTATTACAGCGTTTCTTTCATCTATGCTCATGGAACCATTTAAGATTGAAGCTCTGTATCCCCTGCGCTCTAAGAACTCTTTTAAAAACCTTTGGGTGGCTACAAATTCTGTAAACACTATCACCTTTCTTCCATTTTCTTCGATAAAAAGCCTGTCCAACAGCTCTATCAGATGCTCTGCTTTAGCATCAATAAACTGGTGCTCGGCCTGTTGGGCCACCGCTAAGATTCCTTTAAGCTCGGCTATCTCAGCCTTTAAGTTGATTGCTTTGGTCTGAAGCAAAACATCAAGGGCTGCCTCTGCATCCATTTCCATCAGGTCGTCTAAAGAAAGTTCTGATATCCTGGCTTCCTGGCTTTCGAGTATTGATATGCGCCTCTCTATGCTATCGCGAATTGCGGCGGTACTGCTTGTAACCAGCCTCTGCATGAGAATCATCAAAAAGCCTATATAGTACTTTTTTTCTATTATAGCCCTGTTGTACCCGTGCCTTACGTATTCGGTCACCATGTCATACAGCTCTCTTTGCAGGCTGTGACGCTTTTCCCACTTTATGTGTATCGCTTTTGTTATCCTGTTCTTAAAAAGCCTGTTCCCCTCATGATCAACAGCTTCCCGTTTTTCGGTACGTATTATGTAGGGCGCCACCTGCTCTTTAACTATGGCGCGCTGGTCCGGAAATGCCTTTTCATCAAGCAGCCGCATCAAGCGCAAAAACGGCTCGGCCTTGCCCGAATGCGGCGTAGCTGTAAGCAAGAGAAGATATGGGCTGGCTTTAGCCAACAGCTTTGCCAGTTTGTACCTAGCCACATCGCTGGAACTGCCGGCCACACGGTGTGCCTCGTCAATGACAATAAGGTCCCATCCGCTGTTTACAATGGAATACACTCTCTCACTGTTATACCGTTCTATCTTTTCCCTGTCCCAACCCGCACGCCGCTCCAGAGGCTTTATCGAATCCATAGGGCTTATTACCTGGTCAAAAGCCTCATACACATTTGAAACGCCGTGCAGCCTTTTTATAGCATCATGGTCCTCGGGCAAGATTATGTTAAAATGCTCGCCGAACTTATCCTTCATCTCTACATACCATTGGGTTACCAATCCTTTGGGACACACTATCAATATCCTCTTTATCATTCCCCTTTCTTTGAGCTCTTTTATAATAAGCCCGGCTTCGATGGTCTTACCCAATCCCACCTCATCCGCCAGCAAATACCTTATCCTGTTACCTGATAACGCTCTTTTAACGGCATAAAGCTGATGTGGAAGGGGCAGCAGTTTTTCGCTTAAACTTGAAAACATGCCTCTGGCCAGAGTATCCTTAACCCTGGCCAGAGATGTGATGTATCTTATGAAGGCTTCAGAACAATACCCTTTATCCAGTTCTTTCAGATAATCTGCAGCTATTTGATATACATTTCCAACAACGGGGTCATAAACCTTATACGACACATACCCCCACAGCTCATTTCTTTCTATAACCTGCACTCTGCTTTTCCTCACTGAATCAAAAGCCCACTGCCCCACGCCAATCATCAGCTCTACCCCTCCAGCTTGCTGAGCGCATTGTCATAATACATTAGCACTGCCGGATCTTCCTGCACAACGCTTTCGGGCAGCCTCCTTGCCACCTTGACAATGGTGGCAAAGTCACGCTCTTTCCAGCACTTTTCAAAACCTGCTCTGATGGCTTCCATCCTGAACACCTTGAGCTTGCCAGTACCTTTGGCGTATTCTTCAAATTCCTTGAGCAACCTCTTTTGCCTCAGCTTCGCAAGATCTGATGCCTTGGTAAGATCTGGCACATACCATTTACCCTCTTCATTCTGTAAAAAGTTCTCTTCGAGTATTTCTTTCAATTCAGGCATTTTCTCATACCTGTGCTGATGCAATTGCTTTATAAACTTGGGCTGTATTTCCTTATACGTCTGGGGAGTTGATAGCTCTCGATACAGCCATTGTATAGCGCTCTTTTCATCAGTAACCACAAACGAAAGCTGGACGCTATCGATGTCCATCTTCAGCCTCTTTTCATCGTATTGATTGACCTGGTCAGGCAG
>NZ_VSCO01000128.1:0-4956 GCF_047459465.1 Caldicoprobacter sp.
GGTAACGCTTCCACCACAGTGCCCTCAACCTCAATTACATCTTCCCTGGCCAAACAGCTCACCCTCCTATTTTTCATATCCCAACGCTTCTAAGCTCTTTCTAAGCTCAGCATCAAACACCTTCTGACCGCTTAAAATTTTTTCTCTCACATTATACAACACATGCGGCTTGGCTTCCAGATGCTTTATCTTTTTTTTCTTAGGTTTGTCTATTGACCTACTTTTCCCGTTGGCAATCAAAACATAGTTCTCATCCATCCTGCCTACTATCACAAAATGCTTGCCCTTATCACGCCCTGCTTTGGCCAATACCACTCTGCCTATATCCATACCGTCATTCATTACCTTCACCTGCTCTTCATTGTGTCAAAATTTCAGGATCACCATCAGTGATGGCAATCGTATGCTCAAAGTGGGCTGACAGGCTGCCATCCTGCGTCACGACGGTCCACCCGTCATCCAGGATGACCACCTGATCAGTCCCTTCATTGATCATGGGCTCGATAGCCAAAGTCATTCCCGGGCGTAGCCGCACACCTTTACCAGGGGGGCCATAATTGGGCACCTGAGGATCTTCATGCATGTTCTGACCTATCCCATGGCCAACAAAGGCTTTGACTACTGAATAACCCTTTCCCTCTACAAAAGTTTGAATGGCGTGGGATATGTCAGAGAGGCGGTATCCTGGCCGGGCATATTTCAATCCTTGGTAAAATGCTTCTTCTGCTGTTTTGATCAATTGCAGGGCACGGGGATCCACGTCTCCGACGGCGTATGTCTTTGCAGCATCGCCATGATAACCTTGATACATGACTCCGATGTCTACGCTGACAATATCTCCATCCTGTAGCTGAACAGGTCCAGGAATACCGTGGATGACTTGGTGGTTTATCGAGGTACATATGCTGGCCGGAAAACCGTGATATCCTTTAAACGAAGGAACAGCATTATGGCGGTATATATATTCCTCCACCAACCTGTTCAGCTCAGCCGTTGTTATCCCTACCTCGATACTCTTTGCCACCAACTCATGGGCCCCCGCCACGATCTTCCCCGCTTCGCGCATGAGCTCGATTTCTTTTCTGGATTTTATGATAATCATACAACAATCCCTACTTTAAGAAACCTCGGTAATGCCTCATAAGCATTTGGGCTTCCAGCTGTTTAACCGTCTCAAGGGCCACGCCTACCACAATGAGGATGGCCGTTCCTCCAAAATACATAGGTATTCTAGCCGCTGCCGATGCAGCAATGGGAATTATGGCAACTGCTACCAGGAACAACGCTCCCACCAGAGTAATGCGGTTGGATATGCGCGCAAGGTAATCGGCAGTGGGCTTGCCTGGCCTTATACCCTGGACAAAGCCGCCGTACTGCCTCAAGTTGTTTGCAATCTCAACAGGGTTAAAGGTAATCTGCGTATAGAAATAGGTGAAGAATACGATAAACAGCGCATACAAAACTCCGTAAAGGCCCGTACTCTGATTGAAATTAGCTTCTACCCATCTATTGAAGCCGCTATCAGGGAAAAACTGAGATATTATCTGGGGCAACGATAATATCGAAACCGCAAATATTATAGGGAGAACACCAGAGGAATTAACCTTTAGAGGTATATGGGTGCTTTGCCCACCATATACCTTACGCCCCACAACACGCTTGGCATACTGTACGGGTATTCTCCTTTCTCCAGAATCCACAAATATCACTGCAGCGACCATCAAAACTGCAAATACTACAACTAATGGCAAGCTCCAGGGGCTCATAGTCTTGGCTACAAAAGCCAGCTGCCACAGCGATACCACTGCCAGCGGAAGCCTGGATATGATGCTGGTGAATATAAGAAGGGATATGCCGTTGCCTATCCCCTTATCGGTAATCTGCTCACCCAGCCACATCAAAAAGGCCGTCCCGGCAGTCAAGGTTAAAGCTACGAGGATATACCCAAAAAAGTTCTTGTTTTGAATCGCCTGCCCAGCAAGCCCATAGGTGATACCGATAGCCTGTATGAAGGCTAGCACCACAGTGGCATAACGGGTGTACTGGGCGATTTTCTTTTGCCCCTCCTGGCCTTCCTTGGCCAGCTGTTCCAGCCTAGGGATAGCGACCGTAAGCAACTGCATTATGATAGACGCATTGATATAGGGGGTTATACCCATGGCAAATATGGTAAAATTTGCAAAAGCTCCTCCCGAGATGATATCCAGCAGCCCCAACAGAGTATTCCCCTGTACCAAATCTCTTATATAGCTGCTGTCAATCCCGGGAACCGGTATGAAGCTCCCCACCCTGTAAACCAGAAGCATGAGGAGGGTGTAGATGATTTTTTTTCTTAAGTCGTCTATCCTCCAGGCATTCTTAAAAGTTTCAAACACTTTAAATCACCTCTGCTTTACCTCCAACAGCTTCAATCTTCTGTTGGGCCGTTTTGCTGAACTTATGGGCCTTGACTATCAAGCTCTTGGTGAGTTCGCCATCACCTAAAATCTTAACCCCATCCTTGATCTTCCTTATCAAGCCCTTTTCCTTCAAAAGCTCTGGGGTAACAACCGTACCAGACTCAAATACCTCCAGTGCCCCAACATTTACTTCGCTGTATTCCTTGGCAAATATATTGGTAAAGCCTCGCTTGGGGATTCGCCTGGTCAAAGGCATTTGTCCGCCTTCAAAGCCTGGCCTGACTCCTCCGCCGCTTCTAGCCTTCTGTCCTTTATGACCACGACAGGCTGTCTTGCCATGTCCCGAACCAATTCCCCTACCCTTTCGCTTCGGCTCTTTGTTGCAGCCCTCTGGAGCTCTCAATTCATGCAGCTTCACCTTATACACCTCCCCGTTTTACTCCTCTATCTCTTCAACTTCCACTAAATGCTTGACTTTTTCTATCATTCCGCGAATGGTGGGGTTATCATCATGAATCCTCTGGCTCCTTATTTTCCTAAGTCCCAGAGCCCTAAGGGTTGCAATCTGATCGTCGCGGCAGCCAATAGTACTGCGCACCTGGGTTATTTTGAGTTTTGCCATCGCTTACTACCCCCTTAACCTAGTATCTCCTCGACCGACTTTCCGCGGAGCCTGGCAATTTCCTCAACGGTTTTGAGCTTAGACAACCCTTCCATTACGGCATATGCCACATTGATGGGATTGTTGGAGCCTATGGACTTTGTCAGGATATCACGAATACCCGCCAGTTCCAAAACAGCGCGCGCAGGCCCACCCGCTATAACTCCTGTACCTTCACGGGCAGGTATCATGATTACCTTACCTGCTCCGAATTCACCTATCACCTCGTGAGGAATGGTGGTGTTGACTATGGGGACTTTAATCATGTTCTTCTTGGCCTTTTCTATAGCCTTCCTGATGGCATCGGGTATCTCGGCTGCTTTGCCAAGGCCTATGCCTACATGTCCGTTCCCATCACCCACAACCACAAGGGTGCTGAACCTAAAGTTTTTACCGCCTTTGACAACCTTGGATACACGGTTGATGCTCACAACCCTTTCTTTAAGATCTAACTTACTAGCATCTATCCGCTGCATGCATTACCCTCCTTTAAAACTCCAGTCCGGCTTCTCGCGCACCAGCCGCTACTTCCTGTACTCTTCCATGATATTTATAGCCTCCGCGATCAAATACAACTTTTTTGATCCCTTTCTCCAGGGCTCGTTTGGCTACCAGCTGGCCAACCATTCTGGCAGCCTCTTTTTTGGTCTTACCGGCAAGCTTATCTCTTAACTCCGGATCAAGGGTGGAGGCTGATACCAGGGTATGCCCTATCTCATCGTTGATTATCTGCGCGTAAATATGTTTCAGGCTTCTAAAAACGTTCAGGCGCGGTCTCTCTGCAGTACCTTTGATTTTTTTCCTAATGCGCATATGCCGAACTTTCCTGGCCTCATTCCTGTCTACCTTTTTAATCACGCCGCGTCACTCCTTCCCCTATTATTTACCAGCCTTACCCTGCTTTTGTATTACTCGCTCGTTTTCGTACCTTATGCCCTTACCCTTGTAAGGTTCGGGCGGCCTTACGCTCCTGATCCTTGCTGCCACTTCCCCAACCTTTTGCTTATCGATTCCTTTAACTATGATCTTGTTGGGAGCGGGTACCTCAAACTCAATACCAGGCTCTTCATTTATCTCAACCGGGTGGGAGTATCCAACCGACAGCACCAACTTTTTGCCCTGCTTTTGAGCCCTGTAACCTACCCCTACAATTTCCAGGCTCTTTTGGTAGCCTTTGGTTACACCCTCAATCATGTTCTGAATCAAGGTACGGCTCAAGCCATGCAGAGCTTTGTGAAATTTCTCATCAGTTGGACGTTCCACCCTTACCATGTTTCCATCGACAATTACCTTCATATCCCTGTGTATGCGCTGGGTTAGTTCCCCCTTAGGCCCTTTTACAGTAACGCTGTTATCGGGCGCCACGCTTACTGTGACTCCTGGGGGAATGACCACAGGCCGTTTCCCCACTCTTGACATTTCAAAACACCTCCGTCCCGTTAAAGTTACAGCAACTTACCAGATATAGCAGAGCACTTCTCCTCCCAATCCTTCCTTGCGGGCCTGTTTATCGGTCATAACGCCTTTGGACGTTGAAATGATAGCAATGCCTAATCCACCTAAGACCTTTGGGATTTCATCCTTTTTGACGTATACCCTCAAACCGGGTTTGCTTATTCTCTTAAGCCCCGTAATTACCCTTTGCTTATTGGGACCGTACTTCAAAGTAATCTTAAGGATACCCTGCTTGCCATCATCAATTTCGGTGAAATCCTTAATATACCCCTCTTCCAGCAGTATCCGAGCTATTGCCCTCTTTACGTTTGAAGCTGGTACTTCCACCGTCTCATGTTTTGCTATCAAAGCATTTCGAATTCGCGTGAGCATATCTGCGATTGGGTCAGTCACCATATTCCCTTACCTCCTTTCAGTCTCTCCTGCTTACCAGCTTGCCTT
>NZ_VSCO01000129.1:0-4952 GCF_047459465.1 Caldicoprobacter sp.
TTATCGGCCTATCGTCAATTGCAACAGCCGGATAAACTCAACTTACCACGCCAAAGAAGCGCTCAACCTGGGCTTTGAGTATACGGCTAAGGGGCTTGAAAAGCAAGAGTACAATTATATAATTGGATGCACCGTGTACCACATCAAAGAGGATGCCTCGCAGCCAATAAGCAAACCCGTGTGCCCAACCATAAAAGAAGGATTCAAATACGGCAAAAAACGCTCCGAACAAAAAGCCGAATATGCCGGCTATGGCCGCATAGCCAAATTCCGATTTAAGCTTATCCTTCAGCAGCCAGGTAACGATGATCAACACCGGCCAGACAAAGTAGTATCCTAGCACCCAGGTTGAAAAACCATGGATGAGTATTTCTACAGTAACAAAGATCACCGATGCCAACAGACTCCGCTTTATGCCAAAGGAAACGGTATACACCATAAACAACAAGGTCACTATCTCGACGTTGGGAATAAAGCTCAGCGCCAATTTTCCCACAGTGATTGATGCGCTGAGCAGTGGGATCAGTGCAATGTCGCGTGCCCTCATATCTCTCACCAAGTCCTGAGCTCAAATCTGTATACATCGCCATCTTTAAGCGGAATCTCCTGAGGCCCGGCGGTAGCATCCTCCCCGTTTACGGTAATGTGGAAGTATTCATTTTCGGCTTCGTTGGCGATATAATTCATCATCCCGGTCACCATCACGCCAACATCAAACGATTTGAAACTGACCCCAAGCTCATCCTCCTTTTCTTTCAATAGCTCATACAGGAATTGGTGTTCCGTATCATATTCAAACGTCTTATCGATATTTTCTTTAGATATCACCACCTGGATGGTGACATGCTTTTTTCCTTCCTCACCCTTTGGAGCGATAAAAGCTCTGTAACCCCAGTATATCCCAACGACCAGCAATAAGACCACAACTATAGCCACCATCTTTTTATTCACACTGTTCATCATAAATTCCTCCCTTTCTTTCATGTCGCTTTAACCTTCCTCAAAATGTTAGCTACAGCTACTCTCTAAAAACCGTGGTTTAACAGCTCTCGGACGCAAAATTAAAGTCCCCTTTCTACCATCAGCCGAAAGGGGACTAAGTCGCTCTGCGACACAGAAAAGTCCATTCACCATGCCGCATAGACAACACCCCCCATCCGCGTGGAGTTAACGGTGTTTTCAGCATGGGCAGGTCTTCCGGCTCAGCAGTAATACGCGATTTCGCCTTCCCAGTTTCCCAGTGGCACATGAAATCGCTAAACCTGCTTCACGGCGGCGGGACCGCACAGGATTTTCACCTGTTTCCCTTTTAATGCAATAAATGCAACCCATGCCACACAATATTTAATTTTGCTTCATTATACTATATAACTATATTACAAATTTAAGACAAATTCAACACCAATTTTCCATTAAGCTCTATAGACTTCACAGATTCTTGTATTTTCATAATCCAAGTTTACTCGATAACAAGAAATACGTGCTATAATTACTTACTACATACCAGCTTACAGATTTACTACAGTCACTTAGGCACCTGGCTGTTCCTCCTCGTCAACGCCGCTACCGTCCCCTGCCTCGCCAACATGGCTCATGGATATTTTGCCATCGAAAAAGGCCCCTTCATCCACTGCAAAGCTACGCGCTTTGGCATCCCCCTTTAGCACGCCTTCCGAAAATACCCTTAAGAAGCCCGAACAGTGTACATTGCCTTCCACCATGCCGGATATGTAAAGATTATTGGCCATAACGTCTCCCGTAACCGAAGCGCCTTTGCCTATAACCACATCCCCTTCTACCTGCAGATTACCTTTTACATTGCCATCGATATGTACACTACCCTCGGACTTTATGTCTCCGTCTATCGTTGTACCCTTCCCTATGACGGTGTCGATATCTTTATCCTTCTTTTTAGAAATCATCCATATCCCCCCTACCATTGGCTTATTTAACTCACGACAATATTAATCCAGGCTTATGTAATTTAAAGGATCTACTGGCACATCGTTTATCCTTATCTCAAAATGCAGATGTGGCCCCGTGCTCCTACCGGTACTGCCCACCCTGGCAATTATCTCTCCTTTTTCCACTTTTTGTCCTTCTTTCACCAGCAACCTGGAAGCATGTCCATAGTAGGTAGTTATGCCATAACCATGGTCAATGATGACCAGATTGCCGTATCCGCCTTTTCTCCCGGCAAAAACCACCTTGCCGGCTCCCGCTGCCCTTATTTCGCTGCCATAAGGTGCAGCAATGTCCAGCCCGCTATGAAACCGTTGGATTTTCCAAAATGGATCTTCCCTATACCCAAACCGATCCGATATTCTACCTTGAAGTGGAACAAAATCCGGCAAGGCTTCAGCAAAACGGTCCAACAAAAGGCGCGCATCCAATAAGACATCATTAGAAGATTCCAGCGCCAAAATTGAACTCGCTTCCATAATTTTGCTTTGCAGGCTGATAAGATCGGATACAAAACTCTTATCGCTTCTACCATCCGCTCGGCTGGCCAACGTTTGCGTCTCGGCTGTCACTATGTACTTTTCGGTAATTCCCTTATACTTTTGCACTATTTCCTCATACAAGTCTGCCAGCTGTTGTATCTTCTCCTTCATGAGCAAGTTATTATCGGTTATATCCTTTATTTGTTGGTCATTCTTTTTGATTATTTGAAGCTGGGCGCGATTGACTTCATGAAGCTCAATGTTATTGGCCCTCAACTCATGGTTTTCCTGCAATAAATCCCTTGCAAAAACTCCTGCCGTCAAGACCCCACATAAAATCATGCACAGCATAGCCGACACGATAAGCTTGGGATAATAGATTTTAAGCGCTTTTGAATTGCCACCTGCAGATGGGACGATGATTATAGTTATGTGCCTTTCTTTTGTCTTGACTTTCGCTTTTGTACCTCTATCCATAGGTTACCACCTTGTAAGAAAATATAATCCCCCATAAAAAACAAAAGTGCTTTACACCTTCATCGCTTGTACTATTTTCAATAATGAGTTGCTGATTATACCGAATTAATTATAGCACATTGATATGTAAATTTCCATATTTTCACATGGTGATGTGTGGTACTAATGAAAAAAGCAATCGTCCAATTTAATTATTATACAATTTATCTGAACAGGTGTTGAAGTGCCTTAAAGATTTGCATTATAATAATATAGTTATTATGTATATTTATGCACACGAGAAAAGGAGTGAACTCCATACCATGAATGATGACAGATTCCAAATAATCTTCGCCATGGCCATCTATATATTGGCCGTTATAGCCATAGGTCTGTATTATGCAAAGCGTGCCAATCAAAGCACCCATAATTATCTTATTGGAGGCAGGTCCTTGGGGCCTTGGGTTACGGCAATGGCTGCAGAAGCCTCCGACATGAGCGGATGGTTGCTCATGGGATTGCCCGGCGTGGCTTACTGGTCTGGGTTAGGGGAAGCCTTCTGGACCGCTGTTGGACTTTGCATAGGCACCTATCTCAACTGGTTGTTGGTGGCAAAGAAACTGCGGATATATTCTCATCTAGCGGGTGACGCCATTACAATACCCGACTTTTTAAGTAACAGGTTTAAGGAAAATAGGAAAATAATAATGGCCACTGCAGCGTTGTTTATACTCATATTTTTCACCGTCTACGCTGCCAGTTGCTTTGTAGCTGTGGGTAAACTATTTAGCACGCTGTTTAAGATTAGCTACATCTATGCCATGGCCATTGGTGCCTTGTTTGTGGTATCATATACCTTTATAGGAGGATTCCTCGCAGAAAGCGCATCGGACTTTATGCAGGGTACCATAATGTTCTTTGCCCTTACCGTTGTACTCATATCCGGTATATTTGGCGCCGGAGGATTTGGAACCATTGTCAACAAAGCACAGGCCATTCCAGGGTTTCTTGACATCTTTTCGATAGCACAGCCCAGAATTGTGGATGGTGTACAGTTAACCCAAAATGACATACCTGTATTTGATAAGCCAATTCGTCTCGACTGGCTATACATCGTCTCCACTCTATCCTGGGGGCTTGGCTACTTCGGTATGCCCCAAGTGCTGGTAAAGTTTATGGCCATCAATAAATCGGAAAACATAAAATTTTCCAGGAGAATAGCCATCGTATGGGTCATTGTATCCCTAACGGCAGCCGTGGTAATAGGTATAACCGGAAGGATACTTTTCCCCAGTGCCTTTTTGACATCCAGCGCCTCGGAGAACATATTCATACTGATGTCCACCGAATTCTTCGTCCCAATAGTTGCGGGCATTACTCTTGCAGGCATACTCGCGGCAACCATAAGTTCCGCTGATTCGTATCTCTTGATAGCAGCATCTTCCCTATCCAAAAACATATTTCAGGGAATATTCAATAGAGAAGCCGACGATAAAACGGTTTTGCGTATCACCAGGCTGACTTTGCTCATCATATCCCTCATTGCCATGGTAATTGCACTGGATGAAGACAGCGTCATATTCAGGGTGGTAGCCTTTGCCTGGGCAGGATTTGGAGCCACCTTCGGGCCCATAATGCTGTTCTCCCTTTACTGGGAAAGGACCACCAGAGCAGGCGCCATAGCCGGCATGATAGCTGGTGGTACAACCGTCGTTATATGGAAGCTCCTCAACCCATTGGGAGGGATATTCAAGATATATGAGCTGCTCCCGGCATTTGTCATATCCTGCGTTGTGATCGTTGTGGTGTCTCTCATGACCAAAGAACCCTCCGAAGAAATAAAGAAAGAGTTTAATCTTGTAAAGACATACAAGGCAGTCTAAACAGGGCTGCCTTGTACTGTTTTGGGCAAATTTAATAAAAAAACTTATTGTATAAATTATCGTGTGTAGTACTTCCTCACCAACCTCACCAGCGCCTCTACCACTATCCCGCCCAATATCCCTATTCCCATGATGAACATATAAGCCATGATGGCCACAAGGTCAGTCC
>NZ_VSCO01000015.1:0-21608 GCF_047459465.1 Caldicoprobacter sp.
CAACAACCTCCTTTGGTTTATCGGCGCAGCTCATTCCCTCTGTCGTTCAGGAATGATGCAGCCTCCCCAAAGGGGTCCGGCTACAGTACCACTGCGCCATCGATATTTGTAAAAATGTTATCCTTTATGTTCTCGCCATCCACTGCCGTAACGATAGTCCTGGTAGGAACGTTGACTATAAATGCAAGATTGCCCATAAGCACCAACGAATCCCGCACGCCCTTTTCCCTTGCCTTTTCAATGGCATGGCCGATTCTGTCTATCTCATCCTGTGATAGCTGGATATTCCTTTGCCTCATCCTGATTTGGGCATGCTTGCTGAATTTGATGGCTTGCTCATTCCGTACTGCTTCTTTCAGTATTTCATCAAAGCCGATATTGGTTACTCCGTTACTGACCCTTCTGAGAGAGCCGGACTGTTGGGGAATGCCCGATATTCTGCCGGTATAGACGAGACGGTTGTATTCTACTTTGCTGCTGTCCATATTACTTATCCCCTTGTTTATCTACTGTTTCAGAATAGATTTCCTTTACATCATCCAAAGCAACATCATTTCCATTGACGTGAAGGATTACTTTGCCGTTGACCATTGAGACCCCCTCAACTCTCCCGTACACTGGAGTAACCCATCCTGAATTCTCTGACCTCTTCTCTGCATAAACTATCTTATCTAGCAGCCCCATGGCCTTAAGGGAAGTAAAATCGTTGCTCAAATTTTGCATCAATTCCAAAGTGCTGAACTGCGCAAGTTGGGCGATGAATTCTCTATCCTCCATGGGATTTAAAGGGTCCTGATACTTCAGCTGCGTTACAAGAAGCTTTAAAAATGCGTCCTTGCCCAGATGATTGTCGGACTGTTTCGAATTCTTCACAGTATACGCTTGACTGTTTACACTGCTCACATACATTTCTATACCTCCTTTTTACGCAAAGCAATCGAACCTATGGTGGCCGTTATAATATGCAGCCGGGCTAATGATGCTGCGCTGCAGTTCTGCCATGTCAGGCCTTACCCTTCTAATCGGTTTTTCCAAGTGCCAGCCATTTCCCATTCCATTGTGCTGCGGCTGCTGATAATCCTGGCCGATATTTACATCAATATTCGCAAAGCTATAACCCTTTTGAACAAGCATTGCTTTAAGTTCCTGGACATGCGACTGCAAGAAATCCTTAACCGCATTAGAATTCACAGTGATTCTAACCTGAAGGGTTCCATCTTCTATGGCCACTTTTATGACCATCTTGCCCAGTTCGGGTGGTTTTAAGAGCACTTCCATCTCGGATCGCTTGTCCGACAATAAGACCCTCACCCTATCAGCGATATCGGCCAGCACTTCATTAAAGTTCAAAGCCCGTTGGCCGTGTACGTTGCTCACCTCATCATTAGACGCCTGCTGCAGCTGCCCATCAGCATATAAGTGTTCTAATGCATGGCCTTCCTGGGCCTGGTTTAAATCGAATTGGAATTCTTCTTTCCCTTCATCCAAAGCAGCCGCATCACGGTATATACCTTGTTCTATATACTCTACATGCAAAGCCATAGGCTCGTCGCTTGGGCGCCCAACGTCGGCCTTCAAGGTTATGGGAGAGCCTCTGGGCTGTGCAGTTACACCTTCCAGCGGATCTGAATAGCTGCTTTTAGCAGTCCCATCCCTTTTCAAGCCCACATCTTCTTTGATGCCTGCCACAATTTCCGAAGTGTATGATTTCTCGCCCCGAGCTAGCGTGTTCAAAGCCGAGGATTCCTTCACAGTGGGCTCAACATCGCCGGTAGAAACGTTATATACAACATTGAAAAGTTGCCCTTGTGCTTTTCCATGGAACTCCTGAATGCCATTTGCTGAATGCAAAAGCGCGGTTACATTCTGGTAAGGCACAGCCTCGACACCATGAGCCTCTTCCGGCATAGAAAACATTAGCTCCGACAATATTTGTTCAGACGATAATTGCTCCGGCAACGCCTGATCCGAAAAATGCATCGATTGAACCTGGGAAATGTGATCTTGAAGTACTTTCACCAACTGGTGCGATGCCATATCTTCGGAAATTTGATATCCCGGCAGATGTAAAGGAATTTTCAACGCTGCTGCCATGGCTTTTGACGATGCCGATGAAAGCACTTCATTCCCCTTATCATCGCTTGTTCCACCGGAACCCGCAACTTGAAGCGACATGAGGCTTTGAAGCACCAGGCCAAACTCTCCAGAGCATCCTTCCTCTGATGCAGCAGGTGAGCGTTTTTCTTCGGAGTTAACGTTGCTTGGCATGATCCTCTGTATTAAAGCCATCTCCACAGCCTTTTCACCTCCTTCCCACACGGCTTTTATGCAAAAGCTGGGAAGTTATTGCCCAGCCATTTGCCGCGTCAACTCTGCCGCCTTTTTGGGATCCATTTCTCCAAGAACCTCAGCGCTTCTTTCCACCGGCATATTTTTGAGTATCTGGATTACGAGAGCAGTATCTTCCATCTCGGATAAAATGGAGGCGGCTTGCTCTGCATCCATATTCTCATAAACTTTAGCTATATCCTTTATAGTTTCAAATTGGGCCGACAGCTTTTGCTGCAATTCCTCCATTTCTTTTTCCTTTTGCTCAAGCTCCAGTTCCCATTGCTCCAGTTGTCGCTGCTTGTCCTCCAACTGGCCCTTTAAGGTATTAAGGCGACTTTCCAAATCTTTCAGCCTATTTTTTTCATCCTCAATGGCTTTTAGCTGCTGCTGTAACTCGCTATCTTCATTGGATCGCAGTTGTCCATCTATTTTAGAAGGGAACAGCAATGCTACAACAGTATCCCTTATACCTCCCACATTGAAAAGAAGCGATAATCCTGCACCGGTCACGATAAACAGCAGCACCACAAAGATTACAAGCCTTGCGGCACCACTGGTATCTGCTGCTAAACTTTTTCCCACCTTTCCCTTTGTGTTCCTATCATTCCTTGCCATTTACCTGTCCACCCTGTCTGTATATTTTATAGCCCGCATATTCGTCCACTACCTTTTGATACCTCTTTTCGGTCTCCAAGAGGTATTGGTAATACTGCCTTTCCTTCATCTCGCTCAACACGTTAACCTCCCTGACCAGACCGATAAGCCTTACCTTTATGGAGTCTAAATTATTGCTTGCCTCAGCAACTACCTGTTCCTGAAACTTTATGCGCTTCTGAAGCAAGCCCGAATAAGAAGCATACAGCTTCATGTGGCGCGCCGTCGTACCCTTTGCAGTCAACTGCTCCATATCTGAGGTAAGGCCGCGGTATTCGTCAACCAACTTGGACAATACCGCCCGCTGCATATCCAGCTCCCTTTGAGCCTTGGCATATTCTCCTTCAGTCTGTTTTTTCTTCAGTTGCTTTACTCTAAGCAATGCATCGAGCGAAAACTTGAACTTAGCCATTGGACACGTCTCTCCAAATCACAGCCTTCTGGATATCATTTAGTGAACCCTTGCGATTTCACTGGCTGACTATCCTTTCCATCCGCTGGCGAGTGTCCTCAAAATCAACCTTTTCGTCTATGGCCTGCTGCAAAAATTCAGTTATCTGAGGCATCTTATCGATAGCCTCATCTACTTCGGGATTGCTTCCACGGCGATAGGCACCTATATTGATAAGGTCCCTGGCTTCTTCATAAACCGCCATAAGCGCCTTTATCTTCCCCGCCAGCTGCATATGGCTTTGGTCCACCACATCGGGCATTACCCTGCTGACGCTGCCCAGTACATCAATGGCTGGATAGTGGTTCCTATTGGCCAACCTTCGCGACAGCAGTATATGTCCATCCAGTATTCCGCGTACAGCATCGCTGATGGGCTCATTGAAGTCATCTCCATCCACCAACACGGTGTACAGGCCTGTTATGGAACCCCTCTCCCCATTACCCACTCTTTCCAGCAGTTTGGGCAATATCGAAAACACCGATGGGGTATACCCTCTGGAAACCGGCGGCTCGCCTATGGCCAAACCTACTTCCCGCTGAGCCATGGCAAAGCGCGTTATCGAATCCATCATGAGCAGCACATTTTTCCCTTTATCCCTGAAAAACTCAGCTATGGTGGTAGCCACAAAAGCTGCCTTTAGGCGCACCAGCGGCGGTTGATCCGATGTGGCAACCACTAAGACCGAACGCTTAAGCCCATCTCTTAAGTCTTTTTCTATGAATTCCCTGACCTCTCTACCCCGCTCGCCTATGAGAGCGATGACGTTAACCTCAGCCAGGGTGTTGCGCGCAATCATTCCCAGCAGGGTACTCTTACCTACGCCGCTTCCTGCAAATATCCCCAATCTTTGCCCCTGTCCGCAGGTAAGCAACCCATCTATAGCCCTCACCCCCAGCACCAGCGGCTTTGAGATCCTTTGCCGGTTTAGAGGGTGAGGAGGAACATTTTGAATGCTGGCCCATCCTTCAGGTTCTATCGCAGCGCCCCCGTCCATGGGATTGCCCAGCCCATCCAGTATCCGCCCCATCAATTGGCTGCCAACAGCAACCTTAAATGGCCTGCCGGTCAATACCACCTTGCTGCCCGGCCCCACGCCGCTCAGTTCCCCGTATGGCATGAGCAGTATCCTGTCCTTGCGAAAGCCGACTATTTCTGCAGGGATGTAGGCGGTTTCCTTTGTATTGTATATATGGCATATTTCCCCCACTTCCCCGGCAGGCGCTTCGGCTTCTACAGTAAGGCCGATAACCTGTACTACCTGCCCCGTACACCTTATAATCTCAATCTCGTTTAACATATCCCTATATTTATCAAACGAGATACATACCATGTCAATGTCCCACCATAACAGCCTCGATTTCTCTTAATCGTACGTCAACGCTGCCATCTATCGTGCCTCTACCAGTGTCCACCACGCAGCTTCCAGGGCTTAAGAAATCATCTTCAATGATGTCCATACTTTCAATATGGTGCAGCTTGGACAACACGCGCTCTTTAAGGCTGGATATCCTTCTGTAATCGTGCTTGCTCACCTTAAGCTGTACCTTCACTTTACCCTGAATTTTCCTAAGGGTTGATTCAACTACCTGAGCTAAAACCTCGTCATCGGCTTCCAGGCGGTCATATATGGCTCGTTTGGCGATATCCACTGCTAAAGCCACCAGGTCTCGCTCAAATTGTTGATAAAGCGACTCCCTCTCCCTTATGATCTCTTCTTTCAGGCGCTGGGCTTCATCGATTTCGGCTAAAAACCGTTTTTGAGCCTCCTCCAGCCCTTTTTGGAAACCAGCCTGGAATCCTTCTTGGAAACCTTCTTGAAATCCTGCCTCTTTTGCTTGTTCTTTTATCCTTTGAGCCTCACTGGTCGCTTGAGCTATTATTTCATGGGCTTCTCCCTGGGCATTATTGCGAATGGCATCAGCATCCCGCTTGGCCATTTCTATCAGGCATTCAACCGGTTTTGTCGCTTGTAAAGCAATGCCAGAATCATCGCCAGAGTCATCGCTTTCAACCTCAAACCGCATCTTGTGTTGCAACATAAATCGACTTTGGTGATCAAGGCAGATGCTGTGAGATTTAAACACGTTAGACAATTACCTCATCACCGCCTCCCCGCGATATTATGATCTCACCGGCTTCTTCAAGCTGCCTGATGATGTTCACTATCTTCTGCTGAGCATTTTCCACATCTCTGAGCCTCACCGGTCCCATATATTCCATATCTTCCTTTATCATTTCCTGCAGGCGCTTGGACATATTGGCAAATATAACCTTCTTGACTTCTTCGCTGGCTCCTTTTAGCGCCAAAGCCAGATCGCTGTTGTCGACCTCCCGCAGGAACCTCTGTATGGAACGATTATCCAGGGTAACGATATCCTCAAACACAAACATCCTTTTTCTTATCTCTTCAGCCAATTCCCTGTCTCTAAGTTCCAGATTTTCCATTATGTACTTTTCTGTACCCCGGTCAACCGACAGCAGTATATCCACCAAAGCTTGGATTCCACCAGCATTGGTAAAGTCGGCTGTCAGCATGGAAGAAAGCTTTTTCTCCAAAACCCTTTCCACTTCTTTTATGACATCCGGCGAAGTGCGATCCATCAGGGCTATTCTGGTAGCCACCTCTACCTGTTTTTCCTGAGGCAACGAGGAGATTATGGCGGCTGCTTGCTGTGGACGCAGATAGGCCAAAACCAGGGCTATGGTTTGAGGATGCTCGTTTTGTATAAAGTTAAGAATTTGTGCTGGCTCAGCTTTTCTAATGAAATCAAAAGGACGCACTTGCAGAGACGAAGTCAGCTTGTTGATTATCTCCAAAGCCTTCTGGCTGCCAAGGGCCCGCTCTAAGATCTCCCTGGCATATTCGATGCCGCCTTCGGATATGTAATTCTGAGCCAGGCATAGCTGATAAAACTCCTCAATTACTTGGTTCTTAACTTCGGCATCAACCCTGGATAGATTGGCTATCTCCAGGGTCAGCTGCTCGATTTCATCTTCGTTCAAATGCTTGTATATTTCGGAAGCCTTTTCTTTACCAAGCGCAACGAGCAAGATAGCGGCCTTTTTTCTGCCTGTCAATGTTCTCCTCTCGGTAAGCATGCCAATCTCCTCCTACTCCTCGCTCAGCCAGTTGCGCAGCAGCTGCGCCACAGCTTCAGGCCGCTCGGTGACCAGCCTTTCAAGTCGCTTTTTGATCTCATCGTACTCGTTGGTCAATTCCAACTCCAACGTAGACGGCTGCTGGGGCTCCTGAGCCAGTATCTCTTGGGCAGTAGCGGTTTCTAACTGGATACGGCGCGAACGCATGCGCATTACGACTATAAAGGCTACGATAATGGCAAAAGCCACTGACAGAGGCACTGACCAGTACAGCCATTCCGGCCTTTGGTCTTGGCGCCGTTCGAAACCTTCGAGCAACTGCTCCTGTAGCGAGGTATCAAATTTCATATTCTGTACCACCACCCTTGAAATATCCGTTCCAACTGCGGCCGCCACTAGCTCTTTAACCTGCGTAAGGATTTGCGGGCTTAAGAATTCATTGTCTATGATAACCGAAATGGATAGGTCCTCCACTTTTCCCTGCTGCTGCTCCAGAATTTCCTTTATCTCATTCACTTCATAGTTGACTATCTCATGGGTCCTATCGTATGTACCGCTTTCAGCGCTTTCAAGCTCGGGATACTGGGTGGTGTTGGAAGTCTCACCTACAACCCCTCCGGGGATGGCGTTTCTCACCTTTTCCCTCAAAACCTCACGGCTGGCAATTATCCCGTCCTCATCCACCACTGGTTCAAACCTCACCGACTCGGTGGTCCTCTTATCGAAATTCAGCTTGACATTGACGGTAGCAACCACCTTCCTGTATCCGAACACTGGCTCCAACAAGCTGATGACCTGATCCCGTATGCGATCCTCCAGCCGGTGCTCCAGTTCAAACTGGGTTCCCACCATCTCTTCCTCTTCGGCACCAGTGCCTGTCAAAACGTTCATGTTTGTATCAATAACGGTGACGTTCTCCTCCTTCAATCCTGGTACGCTCTTAGCCACCAAACGCACTATATTGTTGGCCTGGGAGGCGCTAATGCTATATCCCGGCTTTGTTTTAATGATCACTGAGGCCGTAACCGGCACCTGCTGGCTCTTGAGCACAAAGGCATCGTCCTTGGGCATCGCAATGGTCACAACGGCATCCTCTACTCCATCTAAAAACTTGATGGCCTGGCTTAAACGTTCCTGCAGCTGCATGATGAGCAATGCTCTTTTCTCCTCATCCGTCTGGCCAAAGTTGCTGTTTTGTAAAAATATGTCATAATTGAAACCCGTTTTGGGGTATCCTTCACTGGTAAGCTGCATTCTAAGCTCTACTTCCCTGTCCTTGGGAACCAATATGGTGGATGTACCTTGTACCTTTGGCTCAACGTTAAGCTCTTTTAACCTGGAATATATTTCGGCCACCTCTTGGCTGTCCAAACCGCTGTAAAGTACCACATATTCCTGCCGGGATAAAAGCAATGAAGCAAGGACTATGATCGCCAGCAACGCAGTTGCTCCGACGATAAACGCCTTTTTTTGCGCGCTGGTCAACTTCTCCCAATACTGGTTTAATTGTTGCTTTATGGTGTCCAGTGCCAACGCCATTTAATCCCCGCTTTCCTACTGCCTATTATAATTTCAGCAGGTAACATATGAATGTTCCCTGCTGATCAGCTCTTTTAAGAGTCACCACTCTTCGACAACATGTATCTTCATCTTACATAAAATTACCAAACAAATAAATCGGTCTTTCGACCTATTTTCATCTACCTTACACCTACACAATAATGGGACTTCATCACCTGTGGTACTTCGCGGCTAAAAAACCGACTCATATCTGCATGCGCATGATCTCCTGATAAGCCTCCAGCAGCTTATTTCTGACCTGAAGGGTAAATTGAAGTGCGATCTCGGCTTTTTCAGCATCTATCATGACCTTGTGAAGGCTTTCCGCTTGGCCGGTAGCCAGAAGATAATTGTTGTATGCGCTGGTCCTCTGCAGCTGCTGCAAATCAGAAATGGCCTGCTTCAAAACGTCGCTAAACGATAGGTTCTGCCCGTTTTGCTTTCTTAAACTGCTTGATATACCTGTAACGTTTCCAGAAGCCGCAATGGAGCTTATCTGCATATACCATCATCCTCCTATCTGCCTATCTCCAGTGCCTTCAATGCCATATTCTTGGCAGCATTAAAAGCGGTGACGTTGGCTTCATAAGATCGAGTGGCCGAAATCATGTCCACCATCTCTCTGAGTATCTCTACATTCGGCATCTGCACATAGCCATCCTCATCGGCATCGGGATGGGTTGGGTCATAAACCCTCTTGAAAGGAGTGGGGTCCTCCTGAACCCTGACGGCCTTAACCCCGCTACCCGAAAAACTTCCTAACTTTTCCTGCAGGTATTGCGAAAACGGCTTGGCATCCTGCCCTTCCCTTACCACCACAACCTTACGGCGATAGGGCTCACCGGTTTCTGTCCTTGTAGTCTGGGCGTTTGCGATGTTTTGAGCGATTACATCCATGCGCAGCTTCTGCAGCGTAAGGGCTGAAGCACTTATGTCAAATGCCCGGAACATCTTTTATCTCCTCCCCTCGCTTATGACCATCTTTAGCTTGTTAAACTCACCTGATATCTTCTGCACTAGCGCATTATACAGGATGACATTTTTCGCTAAGCTGGTCATCTCCTCATCCATATCGACGTTGTTGCCGTCTTCCCTCATCTGAGTACCAAAGGTGCGCACAACTCTAGGCCTAACCTCTTCGATGGAACTTGTCCCTATGTCCAGGTGCTTAGGCCTCGTCTTTTTACCCTTCAACCCGCTGGATTCAAGAGCTGATTTCAACTCCTCCTCAAATTCAACCCTGTATTTTTTATAGCCGGGGGTATCAGCGTTGGCGATATTGTGGGCTATGACTTCATTTCGCAACCACGAAGCGTCCAAAGCCTTTTCCAAAACGCCCATATGGTTAAAAAGCCTGTTGATCAACCTTCACCACCTGCCAACCACAATTATCCAACATTATTTATCAATTATATTCGATAAAAAATCACAAAATCCTTGTTCAAAAAGAAAATTTTTGTCACCAAAAAAGCGCATTTTTGCGAAAATGCGCTTTTTTTGGTTTACTATATTTGTTGGTTTACTATAGGAGCTTATCTGCTCTATTCTTCAGCCTCAAAAGGCTCTTCTTCACCTTCATCAATAACTTCCTCTTGCTCGATAACTTGGAGAAATGCCTGGAAGACTTCTTCAAGTTCTTCCTCATCTTCGATGGAAACGTATATGTCGTTTCCCTCATCATCCTGCTCTACCCTGAGAATGACCACTTCTCCTTCATCGGAGTCAGGCTCATCCTCTTCTATGGGCATCAGCACGATGTACTCCCTGCCATCGAAATCCAGAGTGAGCAGATGTTCAAACTGGACAACCTCATCGTTCTCATCGATAAGCTCGATTATGTTGGATTCCATTTCCATAAGATCAACCTTCTTTCTTTTTATTGTTTAAGTAATCCAGATAGCTTTGAAGAATGAGCACGGCTGCTATCTTGTCAGCCTTTAATTTCCTCCTGTCACGTCGAACCCCTGCCTCTATCATTAACCGATGGGCTGAAAGGGTGGTCAACCTTTCGTCCCAGTAGACAATTTCCCCAGAATATATGCTCTTAAGCTCTTTGGCAAATTGTCTCACCTTATCGGCCTGTGGGCCCAACGTGCCATTCATGTTTACAGGCAGGCCAATGACTATCTTTTCAGGATTATACTGCTTCAATATGCTGGATAGGTTTGAAAACAGCTTTTCCTTGCTGGATTTTTCAAGGGTCTGAAGCCCCTGTGCTGTCCATCCCATGGCATCGCTGACAGCTACCCCTACGCGTTTATCACCCACATCCAAAGCCAGTATCCTCACAGGCCAATCCCTTTCCCCCATGTTATATTACTTTTATTGCCAACTCTGGGCAAGCGCTCCCGCAATAGCCGCAAAGCACGCATCTGCTATGGTCAACCTCAACCTTGCCTTCCTGTCCAATGGAAAGAGCGCCCTGCGGACAACGCGCCACGCATCTGCCGCATCCAGCGCACCAGTCCTGTATAAGCAGCTTTCTCTTATAGGATTTCAAAATTTCCTCCAGAATATGCGGTACCTCTCCCTTATCAAAGAAGCTGACATTGGCATATACCTCTTCAATCCTTTGCATGCCTACGGCAACAGAATGGATGTACGGGAAGTCGAGAACAAACTTTAAAGCCCGTTTAAACTCAGAAATAAGGTGTCCCCCTCCTAAAGGCTTCATGGCATATATGCCCTTGCCGTTTGTATAGGCCAGCTCTATGGCAGCCGTCATATCTTGTAAAGTACCATCCACTATGCCTACTCCGCGGTAGTTGAGTATGGGATGTATCACATCGATTTCCTCCATGACAGCTGCTGCTTTTACTGCTGCTACATAATGGGTAGAGATTCCCACCGCTCGTATGATCCCCTTCTGCTTTTGGGCAATAAAATATTCCAATGCCTCCCTGTGTCCCTTTAGGGTAAGAGGACCTTCCTGCTCATGGAGCAAAAATATGTCGATATAGTCGCGCCCTATGCCTCTCAAAGCCCGCTCCAGAGTTTCGCGGGCAGTGCGGGTATCATAGGCATAAGATTTGGAAGCTATTACCAGGTCTCTGTGCGACTTTAAAACCTCGCGTATATAAGGATATGTGCCGTACAGGTCGGCCGTATCTATGAAATTTACCCCCAGCTCCACGGCCTTGCGTATGACAGCTGCTCCTTCTTCTAAAGGAAGGTTTCTCTGCAAGGGACCTATGGTTAGGCTGCCAAAGCACAGCCTGGATACTACAATGGGCGTCTTGCCCAGCCTATTGTACTGCATGGATGCTGCTCGCTCATCTATTGAGATTATGTTCTATATAGAATCGGAGCAGCTCCTCCAGCAGTTCGTCCCTCTCCAGCTTCCTGATGAGGGAACGGGCGTTTTTATGGCTGGTTATATAGGTGGGGTCGCCCGATATAAAATACCCCACCAATTGGTTTATGGGGTTATAGCCTTTTTGCTCCAGGGCCTGATAAACGCTCAGTAGGATGTCCCTCGGAGTTTCAGACACCTCTTTCTTGAGCTTAAACATCATGGTTTCCTGAAGATCGCCATTCATATAATATTTACCTGCCTTTTAAGAGGAATTCTTCAAAGTTTATCTTACTCTATTTTGCATATTTTTTCAAACATAAAATGGCCATCTTTCAATTAATTTATACCCAGCTGCTTGGCCAGCAAAACGCACACCTGATCCAAAGCCTCCTGCATCTTGCTTGCATCTTTACCCCCGGCCTGGGCCATATCAGGACGCCCACCACCGCCGCCACCTGCTACTTTAGCCACTTCTCGCAGCAAATTCCCCACATGGACGCCTCTGGCCACAGCGTCCTTGGTGGCTCCGGCAGCAAAGTGCACCTTGCCTTCCCTTACGGTAGCTAATACCACAACCCCCAGCTTTACTCTACCCTTGACGGCATCCACCATATCCCGCAAGCCTTCCATATCCTGGCCTTCCACACAGGCAGCAATGCACTTTATGCCGCCCACATCCTTAGCCGACTCAATCAGCGAGTCCACAGAACTCAAGGCCAGTTTAGCGCGCAGCTGCTCTATCTCCCTTTCCTGCTCCTTGATTTGGGCCACTAAACCTTGTATTCTACCCTCAAGGTCAGAAGGGTTGGTCTTAAGCTCCCTGCAAATATCGGCTATAAGCCTTTCCTGGTTCAAAAGATGGTTATATACCTCAAAGCCGGTTATGGCTTCAATTCTCCTTACGCCGGCCGCAACCCCCGATTCGCTGAGTATCTTAAACATCCCTGCTTGACCGGTATTGGTAAGGTGCGTTCCCCCGCACAGCTCAATGCTAAAATCACCTATTTTGACAACCCGCACCATCTCTCCATACTTCTCTCCAAACAGAGCTATGGCTCCCATCTTCTCAGCCTTGTCTAAAGTGGTCTCTATCACCTCAACGGGGATGGCCTCCATAATCTTCTGGTTTACCAAACTCTCCACTTTGCGGAGCTCTTCGCTAGACAGCGCCGAGAAATGGGAAAAGTCAAAGCGCAACCTCTGAGGAGTCACCAGAGAACCCGCCTGCTCCACATGGGGGCCTAAAACCTGCCTTAGAGCGCTGTGCAGCAAGTGGGTAGCCGTATGGTTACGAGCAGCCGCTAGCCTCAACTCCTTATCAACTATGGCCTGCACCGTATCGTCCTGGTTCAAGGTACCAGAGAGCACCTTGCCGTAATGTACCACCTTATTGCCAAACAGCTTCTTTACATCGTATATCTCGACCTTGCCATCGTCCCACAGTAGCACGCCCTTATCGGCCACCTGCCCACCGCTTTCGGCATAAAAAGGAGTTTGGTCCAACACCACGGCTATCTCCTGGCCTTGCGTAGCGCTTTCAACCCTTGTCTCGCCTTGAATGATGGCCAGCACGCGGCTGGTGCTTTCAAGGGATTGATATCCTACAAAATCAGTTGAGGCATCGGCTTCGATCAGCTTGTATATATTGCTGTCCATGCCCATATAGTCGGTCACGCGATGAGCAGCCCTGGCCCGTTCCCGCTGCACCTCCATCTCCTGCTGGAAACCTTGCTCGTCAATCTCAAGGCCTTCTTCCTGCAAGATCTCCCTAGTGAGATCAAGGGGAAAGCCATAGGTATCATACAGCTTAAATGCCTTGGAGCCATCCAAAACTTTCTGCCCCCGTTGCTTCAGATCATCTATATATTCCTTCAAATAGGCCAACCCCTGGTCGATGGTCTCCCTGAAGCGCTCTTCTTCTATCTGTATTATCCTTAAAATATAATCCTCCCTCTGCTTGAGCTCGGGATAGGCCTGATGGGATTGCTTTATGACCGTTTTAGCCAGCTGGCTCAAGAAAGGTTCCTCAATCCCCAGTAACCGGCCATGGCGTGCAGCTCTTCTCAAGATCCTGCGAAGCACATATCCGCGCCCTTCGTTGGAGGGAAGTATCCCATCGCCTACCATAAATGTGATGCTGCGTATGTGATCGGTGATAACCCGCAAAGACACATCGGTATTGTATGACTTACCGTATTCAACCCCGGCGATTTGGCTGACGTGCTCGAGTATATCCCTTATGGTGTCGACTTCAAAAAGGGAGTCAACCTCCTGCATTATGGCAGAGATCCTTTCAAGGCCCATACCAGTATCGATGTTGGGATGCGGAAGGGGATGATAATTCCCCTCTTCATCCTTGTCGAATTGAGTAAATACCAAATTCCAGAACTCGACAAAACGGTCGCAATCACAGCCTGGACCGCAATCGGGCCTGCCACAACCCTTGTCCGCCCCTCTATCGAAGTATATCTCAGAACAAGGACCACAAGGCCCCGTACCTATCTCCCAAAAGTTGTCTTCTTTTCCCATCCTCACGATTTTATGCTCGGGAAGCCCAATCTCTTTGTGCCAAATTTCAAACGCCTCATCATCCTGCTCGTATATGCTGACCCACAGCCGCTCTTCTGGCAGCTTCAAGTCCTGGGTGACAAACTCCCATGCCCAGCTGATGGCCTCTCTTTTGAAATAATCGCCAAAGGAGAAGTTGCCCAACATCTCGAAGAATGTGCCGTGCCTGGCAGTCTTGCCCACCCTTTCGATGTCGGGGGTGCGTATGCACTTCTGACAGGTGGCAATCCTCTTCTTTGGAGGCTTCTCCTGCCCGGTAAAGTAGGGTTTCAACGGAGCCATGCCAGCATTTATCAGCAAGAGGCTTTTGTCCTTCTGGGGAATCAGCGAAAAGCTAGGCAGTACCAGGTGATCCTTTCTCCTAAAAAACTCCAAAAACCTTGTTCTTATCTCGTTAAGGCCTAATTTCTCCATCCCATGTATTCCTCCCCGTAAGACAATTAAATAAGCGTCTCCTTCCCTTGGTAGGAGCGGGACGCAATTTAAAGCAAAATCCGCCCTAATCCTGCTATTTACTCATGATTATATAGAACCCCGGATGTTTTGTCAATTATGTCAAATTCTGCTTTTAAAGCTATCGCTTAGTGTGAGGTAGTCACTATGCTTAAATATATGTTTTTCACTATAACCCGTATTATGAGCACCACAGGCACGGCCAGAAGCATGCCCATTATTCCAAAAAACATCCCGCCAATCCACAATGACAGTATTATATATACGGGATGAAGCCCTACGTGGTCGCCCATAATCTTAGGGGTAATAAAGCTACCCTCCAGCTGCTGGACGGCTACCGTCACTACTATGGTCCAGATCAGCTTGGATGGAGCATTGAGCAAGGTGATTACCACAGCCGGTACCGCCCCTAGCCACGGTCCAAAATACGGTATGATCTCAAATATGCCAGCCACAACCCCCAGGAGCAAGGCATAAGGTATCCCGACGATAAGAAATCCTATGGTGGTAAAAGCCCATATGACCAACGATACAATGATCTGGCTTCTTATAAAGCGATTTAGAATGTAATGGACCTCCGAGAAGGTGCGCATTATGCCCTTCCTGTACCGAAGGGGAATGAGGTTGACCATCAATCTTTTGAAGTATTTCCTGTCCTTTAAAAAATAAAAGCTCAGCACTGGGATCATAAAGGCTTCAGATAAGCCAGAGGCACCGCCCATAAACCTTTCAAGGGTATGCCGCATCATCTCAACCAGTCGCCTCTGTATATCCTCTATGGCCTCATCCATGGCCTGCTGCACGCCATAAGGTAGCCCCATTTTTTTGAGCCTCGACTGAAAACCGGCAGCCAATTGTTTCAACTGGCGAGCATATTCCGGTATGTATTCGCTCAAAGAGATGACCTGCTTTATGAAAGGCGGTACGACCAAAAACCCAATGGCTACCAGCAAAAGTGCTACGCCGCCAAATAACGCTATTATGGCAACATTTCTGGGCATAAATCTCTCCAGCCACTCGCTTACAGGAACCAGGATATAGGAAATTATGATTGCAAAGAAAATAACGCGTAACACGCTTGATAATTTCCCCCAATTGGAAACCACGGCAAACAGCAAGGTGAAAAATACCAAAAATGCTGCTCCCAAGATGATATAAACCCTGTACGCCTTCACATGCCAGCCTCCACCCTGTTTTGTTTTAGTACGTAAAATAGGCCCGTTTCCGGGCCTCTATTTATTTCCTTCCCTTCATTTCTGACAGCATGCTAGCCATTACCTGAGAAGCGCTGTCCATGATACTCTTGCCATTCAGAAGTTTTCGTTTCATATCGCTGTCCCTATCGGACATTAAAAGCATGCTGGCTGCAATGCCCACCATGCTGCCTGCTATAAAGCCCCTTAGATACTTGTTCATCAGCATCCCACTCCCTTCTTGCAAATTTATTTGATATCCAGTAAAGTTTTGATCCCTCTATTGTATGCCTTTAGCTGCTGGACCTGTTCCATAGATACGATCACCGCATCTTCGTTTATGCTATTGGATGCGTCATATGGCAGGACGTACCGCCCTTCCAATAGGTCATCTATGAGCCCTCTGGAGATTTCAAAGCCTTCTATTGTACCGTCATTGGGGTCTAGTATTATATCGCTGATAAGCCCTACTTCCTGCCCGTCCCCTCTCAAAAGCTGGCGTCCCAAAATCCTATTGCCATACTCCTCGTCCCCTTCCATGGGCAAAGCTCCAAAACCTTCATCGTTTTGCAGGGGCTCATCCACTATGACCGCGTGCCTGCCTATGGTCCGCACCCGTTCAAGGGGAATATGCTTTTTCCTTTCTACAAAACCCTCGCTGGACACCAGCAACCCTTTTATCTTTTGATGTCCAGGTTTAAATATGATATCCACCACAACGCCTATCTTCTTGCCCGTCCTGGCGGATATGACGGGCAACCCTAAAAGTCTCCCTCTTTTCATCCCCTGCAGCATTTTCCAAGCATCCCCATTGACATCAACCCCATTTTTATTCGCTGTGTATTCTTTATTATCCCTCAACCTTAAAAAAAGATGACGGTAGAGGCAAACTTAATTTTTGGCAAAAATAAAGCCGGCATTGAGCCGGATTTTATGAATTTCAAAAAATCATAATTTTATGAAGCTTACTCTTAAAACGTTATCCAGCATCTCGATCTGCTTCAAAGCCTGAGGGCTGACTTCCTGGTCTACGTTGAGCACCATCAAAGCCTTGCCTTCCTTGCGATTCTGGCTGACCCTCATGGTCTCGATGTTGACGTTTTCGTTGCCCAGTATGGTGCCTATCTTGCCTATAACCCCAGGCCTGTCGTAATTCTGTATGACCAGCATATAGGGCGTGGGCTCGAAATCCACCTCGTATCCGCCGAAATTGACTATTCTTATCCCGTCCTTGCCAAATACGGTGCCTGCAAAGGTGATCTCCTTCTTGCTATTAGTGACCTTTACCGTTATCAAATTGGTGTAATGGTCCACCTCGCTCCTGATGCTCTCTATCACCTCAATGCCCCTGTCCTTTATGAGCATCTCCACGTTCACGAAGTTGACCCGCTCCTCTATGATGGATCCAAGCAACCCCGACAGATATGAAAGGGTGATTATCTTGGTCTCCTGCTTGGCTATATCTCCGCTGTATATTATCTCGACCTTCTGTACGGGGAGCTTTTCTGCCCGGTAGTACAGCCTTCCCATTATTTCAGCCAGCTTCAGGAAAGGCGACAGGGCATGTATATTGCGGATGTGAAGCCCGTGCAAGTTCACTGCATTGACTATGTTGCCCTTTAGTGCCTGGGATACCTGCTTTGCTATCTCCAGCCCCACGTTTTCTTGAGCCTCCTCGGTAGAAGCTCCAAGATGGGGCGTATATATGACGTTTTCTAGCTCCAGCAGCTTATGGTAAAACTCAGCACCGCCCGGCATCTCCTTTGGTTCGTTTTGGAACACGTCGATGGCCGCACCGGCGATTCTGCCGCTCTTCAACGCCTGATACAGGGCCTCTTCATCCACCAGCCCGCCGCGCGCGCAGTTTATTATCCTCAAGTTTGGCTTTGCCATGGCAAGCTCCTTCTCGCCTATTATGCCTATCGTCTCTTCGGTCTTGGGAAGGTGTATAGTTATGAAATCGGCCACCGCCATGACTTCTTCGATGGAATTTAGTCGCTTGACGCCCAGCTTTTCAAACCTCTCATCGGTTATATATGGGTCATACCCCATAACGTTCATGCCCAGGGCTTTTAGCCTGGTTGCCACGTTGGAGCCTATTCTACCCAGACCCAGTATCACCACCGTTTTATTATAAAGCTCCACTCCCTTGAATTTGCTGCGTATCCATTTACCGCCCTTTAAAGTAGTGTAGGCTTGTGGTATGTTTCGCGCCAGGGCCAACATCAAAGCAATGGTATGCTCTGCGGTGGATATATTGTTGCTTTCGGGGGTGTTTACCACTATGATCCCCTTTCTGGTGGCCGTTTCAACGTCGATGTTGTCTACCCCCGTACCGGCACGGCCGATCACCTTGAGGTTAACCCCTCTCTCTATGACCTCGGCGTTTACCTTTGTAGCGCTCCTAACGATGAGGGCATCGTATTCGCCTATGCACTCCAGCAGCGCCTGGGGGGTAAGGTCTGTGCGCTCATCCACTTCAAAATCGTTACGCAACAGCTCAATACCACTTTTAGCTATTTTTTCGGTTACAAGTATCTTCACCAAAACCACCTCACATCTTCAGCGTTTTGAGAGCAGCTGTTACGCCTGCCCCAAGCTCCAGCTTGTAGCCTGCCTTCAACAACGACAATTCCAAAGCGGTAATGGTCTTTAAAAGGTCAAATCCATCCACATAGCCCATATGGCCGATGCGCATGATCTTTCCTTTGAGATGTTGCTGCCCACCCGTTACCATTATGTCGTACTGCAGGTTCATGGTCTTGCGCACCTGGTCTATATCTATCCCTTCGGGCGCCTTGATAGAAGTGATGAGGTCCGAGGCGTACCTCTCATCTGCAAACAGCTCCAACCCCAAAGCCTTAACAGCAGCCCTGCACGCTTCAGCTAAGTTTTTGTGCCGTGCGAAGATGTTCTCCAGCCCTTCCTCAAGTATCATGTCCAGCGATTCGCTGGCTGCTATCACCAGGCTCACAGCGGTGGTATAGGGTGTGGTATTGTCATTTAAAGACTTCCTATATGCCAAAAAATCGAAGTAGAATTTGGGCAGCTTGGATTTTTCAATGGCATTCCAGGCTTTTTCGCTCACGCTTACAAAGGCCAATCCGGGGGGTAACATCAGGGCTTTCTGCGAACCGGCAATCACCATATCTATTCCCCACTCGTCGGTCTTGACCTCCATCCCGCCAAGGGAGCTTATGGCATCCACGATGTACAGGCAATCACGGCCTTTTAGCACCTCTCCAATGCCCTTTATATCGTTGGCTACGCCAGTAGAAGTCTCGTTATGGGTGACAAACACGCCTTTTATCCCATCGCCTTCGGGACCGTCCAGGAATTTTTTTATATCTTCCGGATCAGCGCCACGCCCCCACGGAACGCTCATGACTTTAACGTCCAACCCAAATCGAGTGGCTATCTTGACAAACCGATCGCCAAACACCCCCGTGCTGACCACCAATACCTTATCCCCGGGAGAAAACGCGTTGGCCACCGCAGCCTCCATACCGCCCGTCCCAGACGATACCAAGGTAAGCACCTGGTTGTTGGTCTGAAACACCTTTTTGAGGCTTTCATTCATCTTGACAAAGTAACGCTCGAACTCCTTAGTGCGATGGTGAATGATCTGCCTCGCCATGGTCTCTCTAACCCGATGGGGAATCATGGTAGGCCCTGGTGTCATGAGTAACTTATCTTTCCTCACTTGCCATTACCTCCTCTTTAAAAAATTTTACAAAAATTGAAAAACCCGTCCTTGTAAGCCAAGGACGGGAATATCTTCACGTGGTGCCACCTTATTTCGCCCAGAAGCATCCGCCTTATCTCGGCCGGAAGCGTCCGGGCCTCATTTGAGGATAACGGACTTCACCGGGATTGGTTATTTCCCAACCGACTTCGAGGTGGATTCAATAGGGCCGCCTTGGCAGCTCGCACCAACCGCTACCTCTCTGAATAGGCTCGCTCCCTATTTACTATTCCTCTTCATCGTCTTTCCCATATTTATTTTATCGTCAATTTTACAACAAACTCTATGATATGTCAATTGCTTTTTTCCGTGAAATGCCAATTATCTGCTTTAATCTTACGGGCCCGGTACCAAGTTTAAGATATCCTCCTCTTTCGTCCCTTCCACGTTTATGTAATAATCGGGTACATCCCCAACGATTATGGTTTCCGTAATTGGAACCCTCGTCTTTATATTGGCAGTGTCGCTGCCCAGGGGAACGACTATGCGGACGTTGGCCTCCATCACCATGTAAATCTTGTGGCGGGTCTGATTTATGCCGGCATTTTCAAACTCGGTGGCAAAATCTATGGCCACCGATCCTATTGGTATGATGGTGACTTTGATCCTTGGCCCCAAGCCAGCCAATATCTTGCTGTTGAATATGGATCCTAAAGGTATGTAGATGCCTTCAGCCCCCATGGAGCGGATCTCCTCCTGGGCGAGGCTGGACGTCTCTGTGGCTAAGGCGTTCATTCTGATGGTGTTGGCTTGTATCAGCGATATTTTGCCGTTTCTATCGGTCATCACATTGATGAGGTCGGTATACTTTATATCGCTATTGAGCACCTTCTTAACGGCGTTGTTCATAGCTTTTATGGCTATGTACCTCACCTGGGCTTCCGACATGGCTATAACAGTGGGCTTTATCCCTCTATCTATGATCAGAAATATAATGAGTGCTATCGCAAGTGCCATCGATATGATAATAAAGATTTTATACGTCCCTCTCCGGCGCCTCATGAAGGTACACACCTCCCCTACAGTTTATGAGCCGCATTGATAAATCGTTACTCAAATCTGCATAATTTGTGAAAATAAAATGGTTTGTAATACAATGTTAAAATGGAAGGCTACAATTTTAATAGGATTTTCATAAAGATTGTGCTATAATATAAAAAAACCAAACTATCATTAAACACTTGCCTTGTATTGGAGGTCAAAAATGAAGAAAAACGACAAAGAGAATAAAGGCCAGAAAAAGGATGCGAATAAAATAAAAGGCTATTTCAAAAAGGAAACTCGACAACCCAATTTCATATTATCTGTACTGGTCACCACCTTAAAGATGTTTTTGGTGCTCTTCATACTCTTGGGCTTTGCAGGATTTGGTGCATTCTTAGGCATAGCAAAAGGATACCTTGACGCTACGCCAACCCTAGACCTGGAGCGCATCGAAAACCAGAGCGAAACTTCGTTCATATATGACAGATATGGCAATCTGATCACCCCATACTACGGCCTCGAAAACCGCGTGTGGGCTTCGCTGGATGAAATCCCCAAGATGCTGCAGGACGCCGTCATAGCCGTTGAGGACGTGCGCTTTTATTACCATCATGGTATTGATTTCAAACGCCTGGTGGGAGCCATTATAAACAACCTACGCAACGAGTCCATACAGGGCGCCAGCACCATTACCCAGCAGCTTATAAAGAACACCTTGCTGACTCCAGAGCGCTCTTATAAGCGCAAAATCCAGGAAGCCTACCTGGCCATTCAGCTTGAGCAGAAATACAGCAAGGAGCAGATCCTAGAAGCATACTTAAATACCAGCTATTTTGGCAGCGGGAACTATGGCGTAAAGACGGCGGCGCAGGATTATTTCGGGAAAGACCTTAAGGATTTGACATTGAGGGAGTGCGCTGTCCTGGCGGGGATACTTAGAAACCCGTACTATTATGACCCTAGGAAGAATTTATATGACCCCAGTAGAAAGCCCGAGATAACCTACAATCGCACCAACTTAGTGCTGCGCCTTATGTACGAAAACGGCTTCATCACCAAGGAACAATACGAGGAAGCCAAGCTGGACCCAAATAAAACCCCTGAAGAACAAGGGTTCTACGTGAGAAAAGAGTCCACCCGTAACTCCCTCTATCCCATGCCGTATTTCGTGGAATACGTCATACTGGACGTTCGCGACAGGCTAATGGAACATTACGGCTGGACGGGCGATGAGGGCCGCCAGAGGGCCATGAAGCTGATCCAAGAAGGCGG
>NZ_VSCO01000016.1:0-21438 GCF_047459465.1 Caldicoprobacter sp.
TTTAGCGATAGGGTCCACAGAGGTCTGGTATATATCCGCCACTCTGAAAGCGGTTGGATCCATCTTGTTTCCGGCTCCCATGCTGGAAATAACGGGTATGCCTTTTTGTTTACATCTCACCACCAGGTCAATCTTGGAGCCTATGGTATCTATGGCATCAATCACATAATCACAGCCAGTATCGAGGAGCTCATCTGCCGTATCCGGCCCGTAAAAAGCTGCTCGACCTATAATGTTTAAAGCAGGGTTTATTTTGAGCAGTCTCTCCTTCATCACCTCAACCTTGGGCCTCCCAATGGTGGTGACGTCGGCGTGAACCTGGCGATTGATGTTTGTGGGACACACCTTATCATGGTCAACCAGGATTAAGGTGCCCACGCCACATCTGGCCAGAGCCTCGGCGGCAAAGCTTCCCACTCCTCCAATGCCAAATACCGCCACTGTGCTGCTATTGAGTTTTTTGAGCGCTTGCTCCCCGATCAGCCACTCCGTCCTGGTAAATGCATGAAGCATATCATCACCCGCGCGTCATCATTATATTTAACCATTTATGGGTAAATTAAACCACAAGTTTTCACCTTCACGCGTCCACACGGATATGGACCTCTCTCAGCTGCTTGGGCTCCACTTCCGACGGCGCATCGGTTAAAGGATCCGAAGCGTTCTGTACCTTGGGAAATGCTATGACATCCCGTATTGTATCCCTGCCCGCCAGCATCATCACCAAGCGGTCCAAGCCATAAGCGATTCCTCCATGGGGCGGCGCACCGTACTTGAAAGCTTCAAGCAGGAACCCAAAGCTCTTCCAGGCCCTTTCTCTTGAAAAGCCCAGCACGTTGAGCATCTTTTCCTGCATCTCGGTGGTGTGAATCCTTATGCTGCCCCCACCGATTTCCACTCCGTTTAGCACTATGTCATAGGCCTTAGCCCTTACCCTTGCCGGATCTGTATCAAGATATTCTATATCTTCATCCATGGGCGCGGTAAAGGGATGGTGTTTGGCCACAAAGCGCTTTTCCTCCTCGTCATATTCCAGCAGAGGAAATTCCACAACCCATAACAGGTTATATTTAGATTTGTCTATCAGTTCTAAGCGACGAGCCAGCTCCAAGCGCAGCTGTCCGAGAGCCTGAAACACCACATCGTCCTTGTCGGCCACAAACAGCAGCAAGTCGCCCGTCTCGGCCTCCAGGCGCTTTAATATGTCGTTCAGCTGCTGCTCAGTAAAAAATTTGGTAATGGGCGACTTCAAGCCGTCCTGCTCAACTGCAATCCAGGCCAGCCCTTTTGCTCGGTAGTTTTTAACAAAATCCACCAGGGAATCTATTTCACGCCTGGAAAACTTTATAGCACAGCCCTTGGCGTTTATAGCCCTTACGCTGCCACCGGAAGCCACAGCGCCTGAGAACACCTTGAATTCGCAGTCTTTCACTAGGTCGGTTACATCTTTAAGCTCCAGGCCAAATCTGGTATCGGGCTTGTCGGTACCGTATCTCTCCATGGCCTCCTTATAAGTCAGGCGCGGCAGCGGCAGCGAAAGCTCAATTCCCAAAGCCTTTTTGAATATATAGGCCAGCATCTCCTCGTTCAAAGTTATAACGTCGTCCACATCTACGAACGACATCTCGATATCTATCTGGGTAAACTCGGGCTGTCTGTCTGCCCTTAAATCCTCGTCCCTAAAACACCTAGCGATCTGGAAATACCTATCGAACCCCGACAGCATGAGCAGCTGTTTGAAGAGCTGGGGCGACTGTGGCAACGCATAGAACTTGCCGGGATGCAACCTGCTGGGCACCAAATAGTCCCTGGCCCCCTCCGGCGTGCTCCTCGTGAGCATCGGAGTTTCTATCTCGTAAAAACCTTTTGAGTCCAGAAAATCCCGGACCCACTTGGTTATTCTGTGGCGCAGCACTATGTTCCTCTGCATCTCGGCCCGCCTTAAATCCAGGTACCGGTATTTCAGCCTCACCATCTCGGAGACGTTTATGTTATCCTCTAGGCTAAAGGGCGGGGTATTTGAAGCCGATAAAATCTTGAGCTGGCTTGCCACCACTTCAATCTCGCCGGTAGGGATTTTAGGGTTAACGGTATCGGGCTCCCGCTTTACCACCGCCCCCTTCACGGCTAGAACGTACTCAGAGCGCACCGTTTCGGCTTTTTTGAACACATCGGCGCCGCACTTTTCCTCGTTAAACACTACCTGTACTATGCCGGTACGATCCCTCAAATCGATGAATATCAAGCCTCCAAGGTCACGGCGCCTATGGGCCCATCCCATAATGGTCACTTCCTGCCCTACGTGTTCAAGGTTCAAGGTGCCGCACATATGGGTTCTCTTCCAATCTCCCATTAGCTCGCCCATATCGTATACCTCCTTTTATTTATGTCTTGTGAATTACTTTTAAAAAATCCATACATCTTCATCTATCAACGATGTTACTCATGGCATCACCACAATTCAACTTCATGCTACAGCAGGTCAGGTGTCATATATCGCGCACATACTCCACCTAACTGCACCGTAGATGCATGCTCATCAGCACATTTGCAGGCATCACCTATTACCATCGTTAAGGCTAAAGCTTCCGTTTCCACACATCATAGCTGCTCTTATGCTCCATGTTAAAGCCCTTGCAAATACTTCCAATGACCAGCCTGCCATACAGCTACTTTGCAGCTCACTAGTAAAAGCCCATCAATACCAGGCCTTATGGTTCAATCAAGCCTCCTTAACCTCTCAAGATAGGCCACTATTTCATTCATTGGAACCGGCTCTTCCCGCCCCGATGCCATATCCCTTACTTTAACGCATCCATTCTTAAGCTCATCCTCGCCCATTATACACACCCTGGGTATATTCAGCTTATCCGCATATTTGAACTGGGCCTTTATGCTCCTGCCCACGTGGTCCATATCGGCCGAAATTCCCTTTAGGCGCAAATCCCTAACCAGCTTAAAGGCTTGAAAACGCGCTTCATCCCCAACGGTTATGAACATGACGTCCAACTTTGGTGGCGGCGGTATCTCCACTCCCTGATTTTCCATGACCAACAGCAACCTCTCAATTCCCATGCCAAAGCCGGCGCCCGGCGTTTCGGGTCCGCCACAAAGGCCTACCAATCCGTCATAACGGCCTCCACCGCATACCGTTCCCTGAGCCCCTATGTCCCGGGAAATAAACTCAAATACCGTTTTGGTGTAGTAATCCAGCCCTCGTACAATCATGGGATTGACCTTATAGGATATACCTGCAGCGTCGAGGTAGCGTTTAAGGCCGTCAAAGTGCGCCTTGCACTCATCGCACAGAAAATCCAGTATTACCGGAACAGAAGCCACCACCTGCCTGCACCTTTCTTCCTTGCAATCTAAAATCCTTAAGGGATTTCGGTCAAAGCGCTGCTTACAGTTAGAGCACAGCTGGTCTAGCTGCCCCGACAGGTATTCCTTGAGGACCTGATGATACCTGGGCCGACAGCTGGGACATCCAATGCTGTTTATGTTGAGCTCCAAATTCTTTATATTGAGCCTGTCAAACAAAGTCACCGCCAAGCTTATGATCTCAGCATCCACCGATGCCTCCGGAGCGCCAAATACCTCCACACCAAACTGGTGGTGCTCCCTCAAGCGTCCCGCCTGCGGCCTCTCGTATCGAAACACCGGGGTTATATAATACATCTTAATGGGCTGGGGTTGAGCATAAAGCCTGCCTTCTATGTAGGCGCGCACCACCCCTGCTGTACCTTCCGGCTTTAAGGTAATGCTCCTTCCGCCCTTATCAGTAAAGGTATACATCTCCTTCTGAACCACGTCGGTGGTATCGCCAACCCCCCGTTCAAACAGCTCGGTATGCTCAAAAGTGGGGGTACGAACCTCTTTATAGCCGAACAGACGGGTAATCTCCCGTATCCTCCCCTCCACATAGTGCCATTTATACGACTCATCTGGCAAGACGTCCTTTGTACCTTTCGGGGCCTGGGTCAGCATTTCCATCTCCCTCCTTCTTCTGCATTAACTTAAAAAACCTCTCATTCCCTTCAAATAAGGGACGAGAGGTTTCACTGCCCGCGGTACCACCCTTCTTGGAGAAATAAGCTTCTCCCACCTTTCCTTTAACGCCGGATTGGGCGGATCTGCCTACTTCCCTTCAGCAGACCGGCTCCGGGGTGTCCTTCCCAGGATTTCCGCAAGGGATGCTCCCACCCACGGCCAACATTTGAACCGCGGCATCCCCTCTCTGATGCATCCATCCAGGTACTCTCCCTTTCACAGCCGTTGGAGTATAACGTTATAAGTATTATAAAGCCAAGGACAAGGTACTGTCAACTATGGGTTTTACAGCTTCAAAACGTTGAGCCCCACATTTTGGTCAAACTCCCTATCTACCTCTCCTTCCACCTTGTGGACAAAAACCTCGCACACTCCGCTTATCACGGCCGAATTCAAATGACCCCCTATAGCCTCGAATTTGGAATTGGCAAGGGTGACGTGTATGTGAAGATATATGTCCCCCTTCATGGTGGTTATGTTACCCACAAGGGAGGTTATCTCGTGTTCCCCACTTATCTCCGTCGAACGATACACCTTCTCCCTGGTATCAAAAATTCCTATGACTAACTTGTTTGAAGCCCCTATGCCGGTGATGTAGCCCAACCTTACATTCTCAGCCTCACAAAAACGCTTAAGCGACTCGACTACTTCCTCTCCCTTTTCAATGCTTACAACATAAGTATTCCCAAACCTTTTATAGGTCATCCTCAACGCCTCCTTTACAAAGATCTATAAACCTCATCTTTCGCCGTATCATCTCCTCAAGCCTATCCATATACTCCTTCACATCCTTGACGTTGGGAACGCGCTGTATACAATCATTTTCCGGAAAGTATACCTTGCTGACCGCTCCCGCCCCAAATGCCCATATGGTCTGATTTTCTCCCATCATCTGGATGTTGTATATACAGGCCTTGCCGGGCTTAGTATATCCGACGTTTTCGAGGTTCCCCACCATGTATTTCTGGCGATAAAGGTAATACGGCACCATCCCCATCCTCTTTACCCATCTTTGGCATACTTCCAGCATCCTTTCAGCCGTATCATCGGAAGTTAAGGGATATTTATCCAGCGAGTCCTTAAGCCTGGATGCCCTCTTTACGGCAAGGGTATGCACCGTAAGGTTATCGGGCTGCAGACCTGCAATGGCTTTCATGGTCTTTTCCATGTGCGGCACACCTTCGCCGGGCAGTCCCACTATGATATCCATGTTTATGCAATCAAACCCGACATACCTGGCCATGTGAAACCTGGACACAACCTGCTCCACCGTATGCCTCCGACCGATCTCATCAAGGGTTTCCTGGTTCATGGTTTGGGGGTTGATGCTTATGCGGTTTACTCCAAAAGCCTTGAGCAGCGAAAGCTTGTCGATGTCCAGAGTATCGGGCCTACCACATTCCACCGTATACTCCCTTACAGAGCAGCCATCCAGCAACAAGTCCACTGCGCTCAGCAACCGCTCCAGTTGTGGATAGGCAAGGGCAGTGGGAGTTCCACCGCCTATATAAAGGCTTTGAATTGATATTCCCTTGTGCAACAAAACTGAGACCACCTTATCAAGCTCGGTAACCAGGGAATCTATATAGTCATCCACTATCTCCTTGTATCCATCCATCACGACCGACGGAAAAGAACAGTATAGACACCTGGTGGTGCAGAAGGGAATGTGTATATAGAGAGATACGGTATCGGCGGAGGACGATTTTACAATATCCCGCTGGTTGTTGGCCGTCTCCACCAGCAGGGAAGCCTTATCATCCCTTACGTAGTACTCGGACTTCAATGCGCTCAAAACCTCTTCATCGCTCAATCCATCGTCCATTAGATGATGCACCACCTTAAGCGGGCGCACGCCGGTAAGTATACCCCAATTCGGATACTTGCCTGTGAATCTCGACAGCACGTCGTAGACGCATTGGCATAAGACCTTCTTTATCTCCCTTTTCCGTTTGAGATAAGAACCTCTAGTCCTATCATCCAATTTTTGGCTTCGCTGGCTTTCAAACAACACCCTTCCCCTGCCGTCCTTCAGGCAGCTTTTCGCCACAATTTCAAAGTCCGAGCAAGTATATTCGGCAACGACGAGTAAATCCCCGCAGCTGTCGCCCTTTTCTCCCGGATTATCACTTTGGGCCGGCAAATGGTCAAACACCTTAACCGACCAACTGGGAAAAAATACGCGGGTCAATTCCCATATCTCGTGCTCAAAGCCACCACTTGTAACATGAACGTATACATTCAAATCGCAGCAACCCTCCACCATTTGTTCTGATCTATATTATACCGTCACGGTTTATGTCAAACTCTTTAAGCCATTTTTAAGGCTTTAAAACGCCTTTTATTATAAAGAAAGATCTTTCAAAAATCTCATAACAAATACTCCAAATTTCATAAAAAATACGCCAGATTTCATAAAAAGGTCAAGCTACAGTCTTTCCCATAATAAACTATTCCAAACGACACTTTATTCGGATTTTTCTACCAATACTTTATTGAATTTTTGTACCACACTTCCATCAGCTATTCATCGCTTCCATCAGCTATTCATCTCACATAGTACTTTATAAACGGATTGGTAACCCTTTCAGCGCCAATGGTGCTCTTTGGCCCATGGCCGGGATAGATGGTGTAATCGTCATCGAGGGTAAGCAGCTTATCCCTTATGGAGCTGATTAGCTGCTCATAACTGCCTCCTGGAAAATCGCTCCTGCCTATGGAACCCTGAAATAGCGTATCCCCCGTGAAGGCCATCTTTACAGGGCTGTCCACCACAAAACATACGCTGCCTTCCGAATGCCCTGGCGTGTGGAGCACCTTCATGGTTATGCCTCCAACGGCAATGATATCTCCCTCCTGCAGCAATACATCAGGCGGTACCTGCACCAAATGCTCTCCCATGAAGGCCGAAAGGTTTCGGGCAGCATCGGTAAGGGCCTGAGCATCTCCCGAATGGATGGCCACAGAGGCCCCCAATTGCTCCTTGAGAAATTTCACAGCGCCTATGTGATCAAAGTGGCCATGGGTGAGCAGTATGTGTCCCACCTCGAGGCCTTCATACTGTATGCGGTTTAAAATACTCTGACCATCTGCACCGGGATCAATGACAACCGCCTTTCTGGTATTCTCGCAATATACTATATAGCAGTTGGCAGCCAGCTGTCCCACCGGCATGGCTATAACCTTCATATTTGCTACTCCTTTCAAAATCAAAAAGTCCTCTTGCTGTCCAGCAGTATGGTCACAGGGCCGTCATTGAGCAGCGACACTTCCATCTTTGCCTGAAATATACCGGTGGCCACAGGGATGTTCAACTGTTTAATCTTTTCCACAAATAAGTCGTAATATTTCTTGGCCATATCGGGAGGTGCGGCCTGGGTAAAGCTGGGCCTACGCCCTTTTCTGCAGTCTCCGTACAGGGTAAATTGCGACACAGCCAGTACGGCTCCGCCCACATCCTGCACTGACAGGTTCATCTTGCCGTTCTCATCCTCAAATACCCTCAAGCCAGTCACTTTGTCTACCATATATGCCAGGTCTTCTTCGCTATCGTCCTTCTCTACTCCCAAAAATACCAGCAGCCCATTTTCAATGGAGCCAACCACCTTTCCATCCACCTTTACGCTGGCGTGTTTAACCCGTTGAACAACAGCTCTCATCGAAATCATCACTCCGTTTTACCTTAATTTTCATTTTCAAACTGTCAAAGTGGCCATACCAATCCTCTTCACGCGTTTACCCTGTGCACATCCAGTATGTCGGGCACCTTTTTAAGCTGCCTCATCACCTTTTCAAGCTGCTGGGTGTTCTTTATTTCCAGGCTTAAATTTATAAGGGCCTGCCGAACCCTGTTGGTCCTGGCATTGACAGCAGTCAAGGCTATATCCATGTTGGCAAGGGTGCTGGTAATATCGGCTAGCAGCGAATGCCTGTCTCGCGCTATTATCTGTATCTCAGCGTTATAAGAGGCTCTATCCTCACCGCTCCACTCTACCTCCACCAGCCGGTGCCTCTCTTCGGGAACTATATTGATCACATTGACGCAATCGGCCCTGTGCACCGATACACCTCTGCCCCTAGTGATAAACCCTATGATTTCATCGCCCGGCACGGGATTGCAGCATCTAGCAAGCCTTACCAGTATATTATCGACACCCTTGACATGTATGCCATTATCGGTGCGCCTCTTGGGCCTGCCTTCCTTTGCCTGCTTTGCAATTACCTCCTCTGACTCGGAGGCGGTCACCTTTTGATACCTCTTGTACTCGTTGATGAGCCTCACCAGCACCTGGCTGGTAGTAAGCCCGCCGTAACCGATGGCAGCATATATATCGTCAATCGAATGGAACCCGTATTTCTTAAGTATGGGCTCAATCCATTCGTTTTTGAGAAGCTGCGACAGGACATACCCCTGTCGCTTTGCCTCCTTCTCCAGCATCTCCTTGCCTCTTACTATGTTTTCCTCGCGCCGCTCCTTTTTGAACCACTGCTTGATCTTATTCTTGGCCTGAGTGGTCTTGACTATCTTCAGCCAATCACGGCTGGGCCCCCGGCTGCTGGGAGAGGTGATAATCTCCACTATATCGCCGGTTTGAAGCTCATAATCCAGAGGAACCAGCTTACCGTTTACCTTGGCGCCCACGCACTTATTGCCTATCTCCGTGTGAATGGCATATGCAAAATCCAGTGGTCCTGCTCCTTTGGGCAGATCAATGACGTCACCCTTAGGCGTGAAGACAAACACCTCATCGCTAAACAGGTCTATCTTTAAGGTCTCTACAAATTCCCTGAAATCCTTAAGGTCGCTCTGCCATTCCAGAAGCTGGCGTATCCATGCGAGCTTTTCGTCAAGGTCGGTTGAAGCCTTACGTCCCTCTTTGTATTTCCAGTGGGCTGCAATTCCGTATTCGGCAGTACGATGCATATCCCAGGTCCTTATCTGTATCTCAAACAACTCGCCCCTGGAATCTATAACGGTGGTATGGAGCGATTGATACATGTTGGGCTTGGGAACAGCTATATAATCCTTAAATCGGCCTGGGATGGGCTTCCAAAGGGTATGAACTATGCCCAGAACTGCATAGCAATCCCTCACCGAATTCACTATAACGCGAATAGCCAGCAGATCATAGATCTCCTCGAAGCTCTTGTGCTGCATGTACATCTTGCGGTAAATGCTGTAAAAATTCTTGGGACGCCCTTCTATCTCGGCTTCAATGTTCATCTCATCAAGCTTTTTCTTGAGGGTTTGTATGACGTCCTGAATGTAGGCTTCTCGCTCCCTTCTCTTGGCAGCCACCTTCTCTACCAGGTCATAGTATCCCTTTGGATCGATATAGCGCAGCGATATATCCTCCAGCTCCCATTTTATCTTGAATATCCCCAATCGGTGAGCAAGGGGAGCGTAGATCTCCAGGGTTTCGTAAGCCTTTTCTCGCTGCTTCTCTTCATCTACGTACTCGAGGGTTCTCAAGTTGTGCAGCCTATCAGCAAGCTTGATGATTATAACTCTTATGTCCTTTGCCATGGCCACAAACATCTTCCGCAGGCTTTCCAGCTGTTGCTCTTCTTTGCTCTTGTATTCTATGCGGCTGAGCTTTGTAACTCCGTCCACCAGCTTCGCTATATCGGCCCCAAACTCCCCTTCCAGCTGCTGTAGCGTCACGCCAGTATCCTCTATGACATCATGCAGTATACCCGCCACAACGGTATCGACGTCCAATCCGAGCTCCATCAATATAAGGGCCACTTCCACGGGATGGATAATAAATGGCTCGCCAGATGACCGCTTTTGCCCTTCATGGGCCTTTGCGGCATAAGCATAGGCCTTGCGGACTTTTTCTGCCCCTTCTTTGCCATAAAGCTGCTCCGCTTTGGATTCAAGCTCTGCCACTTTAGCTTGTATACCATTGCCATTCATTATACCACCCCCTTTCCATAGCGGAAGCGCCCGTTCAATCAAATACTTCAATCAAATACAAAGAATGGCTGGTACAGCAAGCACCAACCATCCTTACCTCTTCAGCATCATTCTCAGTCATCGTAGGTAATGACGGAGTACACGTCATATCCTTCCAGCGTCTTTCTACCATTCAAATAGGACAGCTCTATCACAAAGGCCACGCCCACCACAATGCCGCCTAGCTTCTCGACAAGCTTGACAGCCGCCAAAGCAGTGCCGCCCGTGGCCAGCAGGTCATCCACCACTACTACTTTTTGCCCGGGCTGAATGGCGTCCTTGTGTATTTCCAACACATCAGAACCGTACTCCAAACCGTACTCGTATCTGACAGTTTCGGCCGGCAACTTGCCCGGCTTGCGCACCGGTACAAACCCCACCTTCAGGGCATACGCCACCGGCGCTCCCAGCACAAATCCCCTAGCCTCGGGTCCTACTATGAGTTCAGCTCCCTTTTCCTTGCAAAAAGCCACCAGTGAATCTATCGTATAGATGTAGGCTTCTCGATCCTTAAGCAAAGTGGTTATGTCCTTAAAGCTTATGCCCGGCTTGGGGAAATCCAATACAACCCTGATCTTTGACTTCAAATCCATCTTTACTCCTCCTTTTCGCAGTGGGATTGCACCCCTTCAATCCATGCCATGTACTTCTGATATAGCACGCTCTCGGCAAGTTCGCGGCTGCGTGGATTTTGTATGCACTCGACCTTGATACAGGTCTGCTGCCCATCTATCCTTATAAAGCCCAGTTCTTTAAACACACCTAACATCAAGCGCAGCTGAAACTCGTTTATATCCTGCCCCGTTGCCTCCCTGAACTGCCTTGCCATCCTGGACACCCCTGGCCATATATTCTGGCCAGGACGCCGCGAACGCAACCATTTATACAGTGCTACAAAGTGCGCTCTTTCCACATCCAGCCGCTTGAGCACATCTTTGAGAAGAATCCCATGGCTATTCCAGCCTTTTATGACATGCACCCTTTCCCTTAAACCTTCCACAAGGTACAATCGCGGATACAGAGGAAGCTCATCTTCCAGCAAAAAGATCTTCCTGTAGTGCCTGAAGAGGACCCTGTCCAGCACTGGAGCTATGAGTATGCCGTTCATCCCCGTCTCCCACATCTCGTGGAAGTATCCATATGCAAAGGCCATATGGGGTATCCTCTCTTCAACGATCAGGTTTAGTGCCCATCGTGCTCCCTCCAGGGTGCTTGCCAAAATCAAGTTGCCCACCTTGGAAGCCTTAAAGCAGGCTATAGCTTCATCACAGCTCATCTGCTGGAACGTCGGCCACTCCGCTTTGCTCAATTGTTTACCGTTTATGCAATCACTATTATACATAATTTCTTGTAAAAAAGCATCAAAAAATTTAAAATAAAACGGCTCCAGAAAAGCCTCAACGTCATCTTCATCATTCAAAACGGCCTGCATGGATTTCACGTTGAACTGAATTTTCTTTACGCCGCCCCATTCATTTTCCTCTATCGCGGCAATGATGTCCACCTTTTTACCCCCGACCAGCAGATAATCCTTTTTATCGCCCAGCCCAAATCCGATGGCATCCCACAGCCGCTGTCCCGTGGAAACCGACATTTTAAGATGCCTGCCATCATTTCCCACCGTCCAGCAATTCTCAACCTGAACATTGCTAAACAGGAATCTGGGTGGCGGATTGCCTATGCCAAAAGGCTCCAACAGCCTTAATTCCTGCACCAGCGATAGCGTGATATCCTGCGGCATCAGCACCCCATCATGATAATTGCGGGGAATGAGCAATGACTCGTCCATGCTACGGTGGACATAGCTTAAAAGGCGCCTTTTTAGTTCCGGTATAGCTTCTCTGGGGATGCTGAACCCCGCAGCCATTTCATGGCCTCCAAACCGAATGAACAGATCATCGACCTGCTTTAATGCGTTATATATATTAAAGCCTTCAATGCTTCGGGCAGAGCCCACACCTTTATCACCCTGCAGGGAAATCAATATACACGGCCGATAAAAATGCTCGCTGATTTTGGAAGCCGCAATGCCCACGACACCGGGGTGCCAGCCCTTTTCCTCCTCCCCTTCCAATACTATTATCCATTCAGCGCTGAGATCGCCATCCTTAATGAGCCTATCTATACACTCTTTCAGCAGATTATTTTCAATCTGCTGGCGCTTGGCGTTTTCCTCATTCAATTGCCGGGCAATGCTAGCTGCCTCCCTTTCGTCCTGAGTTGTGAGCAGCGAAAAGCCCAGATAGGCCGTTGACATTCTGCCAGCGGCGTTAAGCCTGGGCGCCAGCATAAAAGCTATCCTGTATGCATCAATGGTGCCTTGTGCCAGCCCGGCAACTTTGAGCAAAGCCTCAACCCCAAGCCGTGGGGAGGCGTTTATGCGCTCTATGCCTTTAGCTACCAGAATTCTATTTTCGTCCAGCAAGGGTACCACGTCGGCTACCGTACCCAAAGCGATCAGGTCCAGATACTTCTCCAGCCCTTCAATCCCCTCCATGGCCTGAATCAGCTTAGCAGCCACGCCCACCCCTGCCAGGCTACAAAAGGGATAGGAGTGGTCGCTGCGGGAAGGGTTAATGACAGCACAGGCGCGGGGAAGCTGGCCTGAGCACCGGTGATGATCGGTCACTATGACATCCATGCCCAGCTGCGTAGCCAGTTCGACTTCATCAATTGCCGTTATGCCACAATCTACCGTTATGATGAGCCTGATCCCACGGGCATGAAGCTGCTCAACAGCCTGGCAATTCATGCCGTATCCTTCTAAATAGCGATGGGGGATGTATACTTCCACATCGGCGCCTTTACCTTTTAAAAACAAATACAGGACAGACGCCGCCGTAATCCCATCCACATCGTAATCCCCGTATATTGCAATGCGTTGTCCGCCGTCGATTGCCTTTCGGATCCGCTCTACGGCCTTTTCCATATCGGGCAACAAAAATGGGTCATGAAGTCCCTCGAGAGAGGGGTTGATAAACGAGACAGCCTGCTGTAGATCGGTAATGCCCCTGTTTACCAGCAACCTGGCCACTACCCTTGAGACTCCCAAGCCATTATGGATTATATCTACACTCCGTTGCCATTCAGGCGTTTCGTCTGCCAGCGGAAGATAAAGCGGCATACATTTCAACTCCTCACGAAAAAATAATGGCGTTTCCCTTTTTAATCAATAAATAAATCCACCGTAAAAAATAACAACAAGAGCTTCCCGAAGGAAGCTCATTGATAATATTGCTCGCCAATTAACATCGATGTATCTTATGTTTTCCCGCCTCCCATATGAAGCAGCCCAAACCATGGCAACCTGCATTCAATTACTTGGCAGCAGCAAGCTTGCGCCGATCGGTCCTTTCATTCCATTCAGCCCACAAGGGTCCCGCAATGAATATGGTAGAATAGGTTCCAGCTACGAGACCCACCAAAATGGGAAGCGAAAATTCCTTGATGGACTCAACGCCAAGGACATACAAAGCCGTTACCGTAAACAAAGTAGTGAGAAAAGTGTTAATAGTACGGTTAAGGGACTCGTTGATGCTCCTGTTCACTATCTCGGCTCTAGACAGCTTGCTGCCAAACTTCTTCTGATTCTCCCGTACCCTGTCAAAAATCACTATGGTGTCATTGATGGAATAACCTATTATGGTCAACACAGCCGCTACAAATGTGCTGTTTATCTGCGTTCTCAATAAGGCGACAACCGACACCATGATCAGCACGTCGTGTATCAAGGCTACGATGGCAGCTACTCCCGATTTGAACTCAAAGCGTATCCCTACATATATGAGTATACCCACCCACGATATGACCGTAGCCAGTATGGCATTGCGCGTAAGGTCTTTCCCTATGGTAGGCCCCACCGTATCAATGCTGAACCTCTCGTCGGTCAAATCGTATTTCTCTTTAAGCCGGGCTATCAACCTCTTCTGTATTTCCTCCTGATTTTCCATATGCCTCATGCGTATGATGGCATCCTGCTTGTTATCGCCCACCTGCATCACCGTGGCGTCTATCCCCTCGGATGACAATATATCACGGATATCGTCAGGCGAATAGGGTTTGCCGATGTTTACGTATATGGTGGTGCCACCCTTGAAGTCGATCCCCAGGTTTAGCCCCTGTAAGATCATCACAAGCAACCCGGCTATGATGATTACCAGCGAAATGGCTGCAAAAATTTTATACCTTCCGACAAAATCTATATTCATCTCCGTTATTCCCCTCTCATACACCGTACAATTTCTTATTTTGTATATTCAGGTCTATGATGAGCCGCAGTACATATTTTGTAAAGACTATGGCAGTAAACATGCTCACCACTACGCCCAACATCAGCGTCTTGGCAAAGCCTTGAATGGGGCCTGTCCCAAAATACAGCAGCACCACGCCGGCAATAAGAGTTGTAACGTTGGAATCCAGTATGGCACTGAACGCCTTCGAAAAGCCCGAATCAAGAGCCGCCCTCATGGTCTTGCCAGCCCTAATTTCCTCTTTAATCCTTTCAAATATTATGACATTGGCGTCTACCGCCATTCCTATGGATAGCACTATACCTGCAATGCCGGGAAGGGTAATTGTAATGCGAGCCAGCACTGTAATCAGCATTACTAATAGTGCGTATACCACCAGGGCCAAATCGGCCACCAGGCCTGGTAGCCTGTAATAGACCAGCATAAACAGGAACACCAGCGAAAGGCCAACCACCCCTGCCAATATTCCCCTTTCAAGGGCATTGGCACCCAGCGTTGCACCGATGGTCCTCACTTCCACCTGTTTGAGTTCAACGGGCAGGGCACCGCTTTCGATCAAGGTAGCAAGCCTTTGCGCCTCCTCTATACTGCTCATACCTTGGATTACGCCCTGGCCGCTTGAAATTACTTCCTCCACCGTAGGCTCTGATATGGGATTGCCATCCAGAACTATCTTTATCACTTTTCCCAGATATTTCTTTGTAGCTTCGGCAAACTTCTTAGCACCCTCAGAAGTCAACTCAAACTGCACAACCGGCTTTTGGCCAGTTATATACCCAGGCTTCGCGCTCTTGACATCCTGGCCCGTGATTATTACATCATCCTCAGGCCCGATGAACTCCAGCACTGCCGGTTCCATCAGGATATCAGCAAGCTCCTGTGGGTTATCCACGCCCGGTATCTCCACCACTATGCGATTAGTACCCTGACGCGCAATAGTGGCCTCATGCTGATTCGACTTGTCAAGGCGGTTGCGCATCACTCTCATAGCGCCCTCTATTTTGCTATCTCCATCGGGATCACCGGGGGCTATATTGGCTTCATACACCACATAAAGCCCACCTTTTAAATCCAGACCTTGCTGAACCCCTTCCCCAAGCGGGATAATCCTGTATACCCCTATTTCAAGACCGTTTAATGCAATGTAACAGGCTATAATAATGCACACAATTATTAGAGATAACTTTAAAGCGCTTTTCTTCTTCATTCACTGGCCCCCTTCAAAAAAAGAACTCACTTTTTCATTATAATATTTCAGCAATGGACTAGTCAATAACGGAAACGACATGCATACCAATACAATAAAAAACAGCAGCAGCAAGCGCTACTGCTGTTTTTTGGCTTAACGTTCATGAGGCTTAACACAAAAAGCTATCTTCATTGCTTTTGACATGCCTGATTAGCCACGGTGCAAGACGTCTTGCATGCAGACTGGCAAGATGCCTGGCATTCGCCGCAGCCGCCATTCTTCAAGCTGTCCTTCAATGTTCCCTTATGTAAGGTCTTGATGTGCTTCATAATCAAACTCCTCCTTTACAGCAAATTTACACATTTTGCCTAATTTTAGTTGTTTGAATCGGAATAATATTTTTGACCATAGTAGAAAATTTCCCCATATTTACCAATATGGCTCTTTAAGGAGCCATTTCTTAAATCATCATGAACCATATCAAAAAATAAGGGTATGGACATTTGTTCATTTAACATTACACTTAGCCCGCTTTCGGCGCAATATTTTCTACCATAATATGGCCAAGTCAGTACTCGAGCCGTTTTTATAAAGCTCCATGGCAGGGCCCCCAAAAATCCCGGTTTTTCAATTGATAGATGTTGGTATAAAGCACATTTTAAGTATATAAGATGTTTTTCCAATTTGTCAATCTTAACAAGGCATTTTGGCTTTTTACCTTATTCAATATTTATGCCTATGATCCCTCCTATGGCACCCACCACTATGCCCAACAAAGCATCAGACAACAGCACGGTATCAAAAGCATATTTGCCTCCGAATATAGCGCTTATAACGAGGGCCCACACGATATACAGAAGCCCTGTCAGTGCACCCTTAAGCCAGCCTTTGGTGCGGCTGCTGCGGGCTGCAACGGCGCCTCCCAATGCAATGCTAATTATGCGAATGGCCTGATTTACCGGCGGAATTATAGTCTCCTGGAGATTAGCCAGCTTCATCACCACAGCAAATATCAAAAAGCCTACAAGGGTTACTATAACGGCTAGAAGCGAGGCCTTCAATATCACAAGTCCGTTGTGTATAAGGCTGTTTCTATCCACCTGCACGGAATTCTTTTTGACACCTTTCATCTCGCTCTCCCCATCCCTTCACATTGCTTTCTCACTTTACTTTTATGCCGTGCAGGTGCGAAGTATGACAAGCAAAAGGGCATAAAAATAAGAAGGCTTTATCTATTCACCAGCAACAGATAAAGCCTGAAATAGCGATTACCAATACCAACATCAGTCTGCCGAAATGGGCTTGTCCACGCTCCGGATAGCCCATCTCTCTAACACCAGCTTCACCTTGTCCGGCCCTACCTCTATGGTAATGATGTCATCCCGGATGCGCACGATCTTCCCACAAATTCCACCTATGGTGGTAACATTGTCCCCTACCTTCAGAGAGGCCAGCATCTCCCTGGTCTCTTTTTCCTTTTTCCTTTGAGGCCTTATGATCATAAAATAAAAGACTACTATCAGCAGCACAAAGGGGAGCAAGGATTGAATCAAAAGCGCCGTAGTGCTCACTTCTTCTGAAGGCATATTCTTTCCCTTCCTTTCTAATTAGAATATTTTCCCTGATGCACAAAACTCGCTTTCTACTGTTTGTCTATCCCGTCAACGAGTCACAGTGCAACAAAAATAAGTATAACATAAAAATCAAATCCTGCCAATTTAGTTTTTTCTTTTTCAGCGTTGCCGAAAACAAAAATTCCACTAACTCATTCTCTGTCATCATACCCATACTTTTCGAAAAAGCTTTTCCTAAACTCAAGCAGGTTGTCATTCCTTATGGCTTCTCTTATTTGCTCCATAAACCGTATTAGGAACCTTACATTATGGATGGTGATGAGTATGGCAGCCAGTATTTCCCGCGCTTTCACCAGGTGCCTTAAGTAAGCGCGAGAAAAGTTCTTGCAGGTATAACAGTCGCATTCGGGATCAAGAGGGCCAAAATCCCGTTGATATGGCGCATTGCGCAGCATCACCTTTCCACGGCTTGTCATAGCCAAACCGGTCCTGGCCGTCCTGGTGGGGAGCACGCAGTCAAACATGTCCACCCCTCGTATAACCCCTTCAATCAAGCAATCGGGTGAACCTACCCCCATCAAATACCTGGGCTTATCCTTTGGCATGGCAGGCGTTATCTGCTCCAGGATCTCGTACATCAACGGCTTAGGCTCACCCACGCTAAGCCCCCCTATGCCGTATCCTGGAAAATCCAGCTCCAGCAGTTGCTCAAGGCTTTTCATTCTGAGATCTTTAAAAACGCTGCCCTGAATGATGCCAAACAGCGCCTGATCTTCCCGCTGATGCGCGGCTTTGCAGCGTTTAGCCCACCTGGTAGTCCTTTCAACGGCAGCTTTGGCCGTTTCATAATCGCAGGGGTAGGGCACGCACTCGTCAAAGGCCATTATGACGTCTGCGCCCAGCGCATTCTCTATCTCTATAGCCTTTTCAGGGCTTATGAAATGCTTTGAACCATCCAGATGCGAACGAAAATAAACCCCCTCATCGGTTATTTCCCTTAAATCGGCTAGGCTGAACACCTGAAATCCACCGCTATCGGTAAGTATGGGCCTGTCCCAGTTCATGAACTCATGCAAGCCACCGGCTTGCTTTATCAGCTCATGTCCCGGCCGTAAATACAGGTGATAGGTGTTGGCCAGTATTATCTGGGCACCTATCTCTTTAAGGTCCCTGGGCGTCAAAGCCTTCACCGTAGCTTGAGTGCCCACTGGCATAAACACCGGGGTCTCGAAGCTGCCATGAGGGGTATACACCCTGCCCAGCCTTGCTCCAGTTTTTGAGCACTCCTTTATAAGCTCAAACTTAAAGCTCATGTCCCACCTCGCGCTACCAAAATTCAATGCCATTAATCCTACAAAAGCTTCACCCTTTGTTTAACCGTAAAGCATATTTAAAAGCAGTTTCAAAGTATCAGCATGGCATCCCCAAAGCTAAAAAAGCGGTACCTTTCCTTTATGGCCTCTTGATACACCCTGAGTATTTCCTCGCGGCTACACATAGCGCTCACCAGCATGAGCAGGGTGGACTTGGGCAGGTGAAAATTGGTGATGAGGGCATCCACCACCTTAAATTTATAGCCCGGGTAGATAAACAGATCGGTACAACCTTTTTCGGTTGGATGTACCCTTCCACTGTCATCAGCTGAAGATTCAAGGGCCCTTGTGGAAGTGGTCCCCACCGCAATCACGCGACCACCTTTTTCCTTTGTCTGGTTTATGACCTGCGCAGCTTCCTGGCTAATCCTGTAATACTCCTCGTGCATCTTATGCTGCTCTACGTTGTCTACCTTCACAGGGCGGAAAGTCCCTAGCCCTACATGAAGGGTTATCCTGACGATATTCACCCCCGAAGCCTGGATCTTCTCCAACAAGGGTATGGTAAAATGTAAGCCCGCAGTAGGCGCCGCCACCGACCCGCGGTGTTTAGCATACACCGTCTGGTATTGTTCAGGATCATCTATTTGCTTTCGAATGTAGGGGGGGAGCGGCACAACCCCCACCTTATCCAGAATCTCATTGAAAATGCCCTCGTATTGAAATTCCACTATGCGGCCGCCTTCCGGGGTCTTATCAAGGACCTTTGCCTCGAGCAACCCATCCCCGAATACAAAGACAGAACCTATCCGGGCCCTCCGTCCAGGTTTTACTAGAACTTCCCAGCGCTTATCGTCTATTTGGTTAAGCAGCACAAACTCGATCTTACCGCCGGTATCGACCCGTTTACCTAAAAGCCGTGCCGGAATGACCCGCGTATCATTTATCACTAGGCAATCGCCTTTATATAAATATTCAACTATGTCCTTAAATATCCTGTGTTCAATTTGGCCGGTATCGCGGTGATAGACCAACAGGCGGCACTCATCCCGCTTTTCCGCTGGCGACTGAGCTATCAGTTCCTCTGGAAGGTAATAATCAAAATCTTCTACCTTCAACTTGCTACCTCACCCTCATTTTCCATTTCGCATACATTTATTGTTTCCAGCTTTAATGTAATAATTAGCCTCGTTGCAAAATTGAACCGCTAAATGCTGGCTTGACAAAATAAAGCCTAACCCGCTTCTCAGGCCCTCACATATTTTGTATTCAAATGATTACCGCATCAAAAACGATTTTGCACCTATATTTTAGCAAATTTCCCTTTGAACACCAAAATGGGCTTTTCAGCCAAAGCCACAATTGTGCCTCATATGACAAAACTAACAAAATCCCTTGCCAGCGCCGGCCAACACATGTTACAGGAGCGTCATACTAGTCTTTGTTGCTCCTGATAAGGGATCTTCAAGTGGCGGTAGGCAAGGGGCGTGACCACCCTGCCGCGAGGGGTACGGGCAATAAACCCCATCTGCAGGAGAAACGGCTCGTACACATCCTCAATGGTGGTGCTTTCTTCGCCGGTCGAGGCAGCCAACGTATCCAATCCCACCGGGCCTCCATTGTACTTTTCTATTATGGTCCTTAAAATCTTTCGGTCAACCTCGTCCAGGCCAACCGAATCCACCTCAAGGAGATCAAGGGCTTCCCTGGCAACCTCCAGAGTGATGACTCCATTGGCTTTTATCTGCGCAAAATCCCTCACCCGCTTGAGCAGGCGATTGGCGACCCTGGGCGTACCGCGGGACCGTGCGGCAATCTCTCTGGCCCCTTCGGAGTCTATGGGAATCCCCAGGATGCCAGCCGACCGAATCACTATCCTGGTCAGCTCTTCGGCTGTGTAAAGCTCAAGGCGGTGTATCACCCCAAAGCGATCCCTGAGGGGAGAGGTCAGCATTCCTGCCCTGGTAGTAGCCCCAACCAGGGTAAACTTGGGGAGGTCAAGGCGTATGGAGCGGGCGCTGGGCCCTTTACCTATTATGATATCCAGGGCAAAATCCTCCATAGCCGGATAGAGGATTTCTTCAACGCTCCTGCTTAGCCGGTGAATCTCATCTATGAACAGCACGTCCCCATCGCTCAAGTTTGTAAGTATGGCCGCCAGGTCCCCCGGCCTTTCTATGGCAGGTCCGGAAGTTATCCTGATGCCCACTCCCAGCTCGTTGGCAATTATTGTAGCCAGCGTGGTTTTACCCAATCCAGGGGGCCCATACAGCAAGACGTGATCTAAAGGCTCACCCCTCTTTACAGCTGCCTGTATAAATATCCTAAGCTGCTCCTTTACCTTTTCCTGACCTATGTATTCATCAAGGGTCCTGGGCCTTATGGTCTGCTCCACTTCGCTATCCTCATGAAGCTTCATGGAAGTCACTATTCTATTTTCCTGCTCGGCCAATGTATTCACCCCTATCTCTTATCCAGGGCTTTCAGCGCCAGCTTCACCAAAGTTGCTGTATCCTGTGCCTGACCTTTTACCATGTCCAAAGCGCGCTGAGCCTCAACAGCTTGATATCCCAGCGCCATCAGCGCCTGAAGCGCCTCCTTTTGTACCCCTTGCGCCACCATCATTTCATCATTTACCGCTGGTGAACTCTCCACCACTTCCTTGTCAATCTTTTCCCTTAACTCCAATATTATTCTCTGCGCCATCTTTTTACCGATGCCCGGAGCGGTGCTCAATGCCTTTACATCCCCAGTGGCAATCGCTAGGGCCAGCTGAGTGGACGACAAAGCCGACAACATGGAAATGGCAGCTTTAGGACCTATGCCCGATACCGAAATGAGCTTTTCAAACAACAGCTTGTCCTCACGGCTTAAAAAACCATACAGCTCCATGCCGTCCTGGCGGACGTTGAGGTACACATACAGCTTAACCTCACTTCCCCTGGAAGGTAGCTTAGAGGCCACAGAAGACGGGACCGTTATATAAAATCCGATCCCCTGCACATCCAACACCACATGCTGTGGCCCGACCTCCACCAGCGTACCATTTAAGTAAGAAAACATACCATCTCTCCTATCGCAAAACCTTCATCTTAAAGGCATG
>NZ_VSCO01000130.1:0-4881 GCF_047459465.1 Caldicoprobacter sp.
GATTCTGAGCCCCCTCTCCAGCGCTTCAATATTGGAAGAATCCAGGCACAGCGGAGCATCCACCGCTGTAACCAAGGTGTCTATGACGTCCACCATCGTACCTGCCTCATCAATGCCCGGCATGCCTACGTTGACATCCAGCATATCGGCCCCTTTTTCAACCTGTTCTACTGCAAGCTGGCGGACGTACGCATAGCGCTTTTGCTTCAAAGCCTCCTGCAGCGACGGCTTTCCTGTGGGATTTATCCTCTCGCCCACCACAACAAAGGGATTACCTGCTCCAATGAATACCGTCTTCCTGGCCGATGTGACCGGTGAACCTTGATGTTTTGATGGAGGCAGCGGCTTTATCCCCTCTACATTTCTCGCAACCTCGACCACATACTCCGCCGAGGTGCCACAGCATCCGCCTATCAAATTGGCCCCCACCTGTGCCAACAGGCTGGCATACCGTCCAAACTCTTCTGGCCCCATCTCAAATACCGTCACGCCATTCGCCAGCTTTGGCAGCCCTGCATTAGGTTTTGCTAGCAATGGCACTTTAGCATAAGGCTTCATATGCTCTATAATGCTCACCATCTTGTCAGGGCCAGTGGAACAGTTACACCCCACCACATCCGCACCCAGGCTTTGAAGGGTAATAAGTGCCGTGACCGGATCAGTACCAGTCAGTGTCCTCTCCCCTTCCTCAAACGTCATGGTGACCCATACTGGAAGGCCGCAACTTTCCTTCACCGCCAGCAAAGCCGCCCTGGCTTCCTGAATGTCGGTCATGGTCTCTATAATAAACAGGTCAACTCCTCCCTCGAGCAATCCCCTTACCTGTTCCTTGTAAACCTCTACCGCCTCTTCAAACGAAAGGTCACCAATAGGATGAATATACCGCCCTGTACTTGATATATCTCCAGCAACAAGAGCATGCCCCCCAGCCGCCTGCCTGGACAGCCGGGCCAGCTGGCGGTTTATATCTATTACTTTATCCCCCAGCCCAAATTCCTCCAGCTTTATGCGGTTGGCACCAAAGGTAGCTGTATATAGCACACGGGCACCGGCTTCAACATAACCCTTCTGTATAGCCAACAGGACATCAGGATGCTCCAAAGCCCACAGCTCGGGGCACATCCCCGGCGGCATCCCTTTTTTCTGAAGCTCGGTACCCATAGCCCCGTCCAGCACTATAACCCTTTCATTCATCAACTGCTTCAAAGTCGTCCAGTTCATACTCATCCAACCTTTCTTTAATCCATCTGGCATTCAATTTTGATTCTAGCATCTCCGTATCCTCTTTAGGCTTCTTAAAGTAAGCTTCCCTTTAAAACCCTGACCACCATATTCACCCTGTTGAAGGGCGTTATCAAGTATAGACCGTCAACATGCTGCTTTATATTATTTATCAGCTCAACCGCTATCTCGATCCCCACCTCTTCAGCTTCCTGCCTGTCCATATCCGGCCTAAAACGCTCAATATAATGGGAAGGTATGGATATCCCCGGTATCTCGTTGTTCAAAAACAGAGCATTTTTGTAGCTCACAATGGGCATAACCCCACCCAGGATTTTAACCTTTTCCCTGGCCTTGAGCCTGGCCAGATACTCTATGACCTCAGAAGCAAAGACGGGTTGCGTGAGGAAAAACCGGGCCCCATTTTCCATTTTGCGCTCCATTCTAGATATCTCGGCATCCCTGTTTTGAACATTGAGATTCAACGCCCCGCCTACTATATAAGGATCCTGGCTGAAAAGCTCGTTGTTCATCTCCTGTATAAGGGCCATGAGCTTGAACGAGTTCAAATCAAACACGCTTTTTACAGAGCTCTTTTCGGCACCCGGTATGGGATCGCCGGTCACAACCAGCAAATTACGTATCCCTTCCACATACCCCGCAAGTAGCAACGACTTGAGGCCAATTAGATTATGGTCCCTACAGCACAGATGGGGTATTACTTCTATGCCCACTTCCCTCTTTATCTTGGCCGCCAGCATCATGGAATTCAGTCGAGGTCGAGCCAGAGGCGAATCGGCCACGGTAACTGCATCGACGCCGTTTTGCTTTAAAACCGCGGCCCCTTCCATAATCTTTTCCACACTCACATCAAAAGGCGGGTCAAGCTCGACCACAACCGGGAATTTTCCCTCAACAAGCTTGGTGTAAAAATCATTTTTTCCCATAGTAATATGCCAGACCTTGCGTACAGGTGCAGATGCCCTACGCTTCTCCCCCGCAAACTCGGCCAGCTTGTCCCGCATCTTGCTTATGTGCAGCGGCGTGGTCCCGCAACAGCCGCCTACTATCTTTACGCCCAGCCTGGCCACATCCATCATGATGTTTGAAAAATACTCGGGATTACGGGTATACACCGTTCTTTGATGAACAATTTCGGGATAGCCGGCATTGGGCATAACCGATACTATATCCCCCGAAAAGTCAAAAGCCCTTATGTTTTGATAAAGGTGCGCCGGCCCGGCACCGCAGTTAAAACCGTACGCATCAATATACGGTATGGCCTTTACCTCTTTAATGATCCTGGAAATGCTTATGCCCTTTCTGGTATAGCCGTCAACCGTTGTGGCAAACTGAACCAAAATAAAAGCCTGACTGTTTTTGCTCTTTATATACTCGGTAACCTCACGTAAATAATCGGTACTGCTCAGGGTTTCCAATACAAATATATCGGCTCCCGCTTCAATAAAGGCATCTACTATGAAGCGGTATTCATCCAAAATGAATTCGGGGTCCACTTCCTTTTTATCGGCCGTCATCTCGGGTATAGGTCCCATATCTGCTGCAACAAATACCTCTCTGCCCCGTGCAGCCTGCAGTGCAATCTCATAACCCTTTGCTATGATCCGCTTTACTTGATCTCTGGAAACATCCAGTGCCAAGGTATTTGCAGAAAAAGTATTAGTCCTTATTAGCCTTGCTCCCGCCTGGATATATTCAGCATGGATAGCCTTGACGACCTCTGGCTCTGTCTCATTGGCCAGCTCCGAAAAAGCGGCATCCTCACCGGTTATCTGCGAGTAATAGGTCCCCATGGCACCGTCGGCCAATAGTATATTGTCCTGCAAGTACTCCTTTATCATGGTTTAATACTCCTTTATCACCATTACATCCAGCAGATATTATTATCCATTTTACCTTAAATGCTTTGACAAATACAAGTACAAAAATCCTATTCCTCATCAACCCCCGTTTAAACCAGGACGAGATTGTTAGCAAGTAAAATTAACCCTTTGGAGAACATCATAAAACGACCTATATGCCACTATTACCACATTATAAAGAATAAACCTCTTTGCAATAAATGCAAAGGGGTTCCAAAATTCGACAAAGTTTTTGCTCAATTTACCCAGTTACTCCTTCTCATTATATCTCCTTACGGGTTAATCCTTATGCTTAAAAAGCACCCTGACTCCTTGCGGCGTATCCTCAAGTATAATTCCACGGGCCCTAAGTTCATCCCGTATCTGATCAGCCAGTGCCCAGTTCTTTTCCTTGCGTGCCTGCTGTCTCTTTTCAATCAAAGCCTTAATCTCCGGGTCAAGCTCCTGCCGGGGATCCTTTCGCAAAAGACCCAGGACGCCTGTCAGCTCATCCAAAAGCGCATAGGCCCTCTCCACAGCCTGCTTTGAACTGCTGGCACTCAGCTGAGAGTTTATATCCCTTACCATATCAAAGATGGCAGCCAAGGCATCAGCGGTATTTATGTCATCATCCATTGCCTCTTCGAATTTAACCTTATAACCTGCAAGCCTTTGGATGAAATCTATCTCTTCTTCCGAAAGCTCCCTTTCAACAGCGTTTTCCATCATATGCAAGAGATTGGCCTTGCAGTTGTACAGGCGTTCCAAGGCGCTCTGTGCCTGCCTAAGCATATCCTCACTAAAGTTTATAGGATTGCGGTAATGGGCCGAAAGCATGAAGAATCGCACCACTTCCGGATCAAACTGCTTGAGTATATCACGAACAGTGAAGAAGTTGCCCAGCGACTTGGACATTTTCTGGTTATTTACATTGATATATCCGTTGTGCAGCCAGTACCTTGCAAAGGGCTTGCCAGTAACCGCCTCGCTCTGAGCGATCTCATTTTCGTGATGAGGAAATATCAGGTCCTGGCCTCCAGCATGTATGTCAATGGTATCCCCCAAGTACTTCATGGCCATCACCGAGCACTCTATATGCCAGCCCGGCCTTCCCTTGCCCCACGGGCTATCCCATGCCGGCTCGCCCGGCTTTTGGGCCTTCCACAGGGCAAAGTCCATGGGGTTCCTCTTGCCCTCTTCTACTTCCACGCGGGCACCGGCTTCCAGCTCCTCCAGCTTTTGCCCCGATAGCTTACCGTATTCCGGAAAAGCTGAGGTATCGAAATATACGTTGCCATTTACCTCATAGGCCACACCCTTTTCAATTAACTTCTTGATCAGAGCAATCATATCGCCGATATGCTGGGTAGCCCTGGGATGGAAGGTTGCCCTCTTTATGCCTAAAGCATCGGCATCTTTAAAGTATTCATTGATAAAACGATCTCCCAGCTCCTTTACGGTAATGCCCTCTTCATTGGCCCGCTTGATCATCTTGTCGTCTATATCGGTAAAGTTTTGAACAAAAATTACCTTATAGCCCTTATACTCCAGGTATCTTCTCAAAGTATCAAATATGATAAAGGGACGAGCGTTGCCTATGTGGAAATAGTCATACACCGTTGGCCCGCAGGAATACATGCGCACTTCTCCTTCACGCAAAGGAACGAATTCCTCTTTTCTCTTCGTAAGCGTATTATACAGTCTCATCTTTCCACCTGCCCTCCAATTCATCTACCTTCTTTTCTAAGGCGCTGACTCTATCCAATATCTCTTTAATCTGCTCAGCCACGGGGTCAGG
>NZ_VSCO01000131.1:0-4850 GCF_047459465.1 Caldicoprobacter sp.
CCTGCCATCCGGGTGGCACACCACCGTAGTAGCACCCTTTAGCAGTACCACAGTTCCTGTTTCCTGTGAAAACTTTTGTGCCGTCTCCACAGGAGAACCCACGATTTGAGCAACGCTCAATCCCGTCAATCTCGCCATCTCTCCAGGATGGGGCGTGATCACTACAGGTCCTGTATGCTTGCTGAGCAAGCTAATATCCCGTGATATATGATTTAATCCATCCGCATCTAATACTATGGATATATCAATCCTGCCTAAAATATTCCTTAAAACTTCAAACACGGAGCTACTTTTCCCAAGCCCTGGCCCTATGGCCAAAACATCCGCATCCTTGACTAGATCTAAGACATCATCCAGAGCCTCCTCTTGCAGGCATCCCGTCCCATGGTCCCGTAGAGGCCTGGTCATAACCTCGGTCAGCTTATTCTCTAAAATCTCATTTAGGCTGGCCGGTATCCCAAGGGTTACCAGTCCGGCTCCGCTGCGCAGTGCCGCCATAGCGGCAAGGCTAGCAGCCCCCGTCATGCCGGTAGAACCCGCCACCACGGCCACCTTCCCAAAAGCCCCTTTGTGCCCCTCGACAGGCCGCTCTCGAAGCATGGCAGCCGCCTCACCCATGTCCAAGGTGAAAGCATGCACTCCCACAGCCTGGGCGCTATCGAGCGGCAAACTTATGGGCACAACGTGCAATTTCCCAGTATATTTTCGGCCGGGATATAGCAGGTGTCCCCTTTTGGGATACCCAAATGTCACCGTATGCGAAGCCTTTATGGCAATACCCATGACATGGCCGTCTTCACCGTTGATGCCGGACGGTATGTCTACGGCTACAACAGGCACAGGCATGTCATTGACCAGCTGAATGGCCTGTGCAAAGACCCCCTCTACCGGCCTGGAAAGCCCCGTACCAAATATGGCATCGACCACCAGAGTTGCACCCTTCAGGCTCTCCTCAAGGTTTGACACATCTCTCTCGTCCTGTACAAAGTAAAGGGGCACCTCCAGCTTTCTGGCGATATTTAGATTGGTCCTTGCATCTCCTGATATGGCCTCTTCCCGTGCCAGCAAAAAAACCTCCACCTTTATGCCCCTCAAAAATACATGGCGAGCGACGGCCAACCCGTCACCCCCGTTATTTCCCATGCCCGCCAGCACTACAACCTTGTCTCGTTCCGATAAGCGGTAAACCTTTTCTATCACTTCCACTACTTTAAGAGCGGCATTTTCCATGAGCACAATGCCAGGTATACCAAATTGTTCAATGGCCCGTTGATCTATTGTCCTCATCTCAGATGGGGTTACAACCAACATACGCCTCACCCTATCCTTCAATGATAGCCTGAGCAATCGCCAACTCCTTTATATGGGATATCGAAATCCACACCCTTTTGCCGCCTATATAGGATAATTGGTGTGCTGCCCTATCATAAAGGTTTACATAGGGCTTTCCATTGGACCAGCGAAGTATCTCTATGTTCTTCCATCCCACATTAAATCCAGTACCCATGGCCTTCATCACAGCCTCTTTAGCCGCAAAATTGCCAGCTATTGTCTGAGGATTATTCCCGCACTTCTCAAAGTGCTTTAACTCCTCTTCTGTAAAAACCCTTTGTAAAAAGCGAAGGTTACAGCATGCCTTTTTTACGCGCTCCACCTCGATTACATCGATACCAACCCCGACAATCATCTTTCTTCTTCCTTCCGAAAAATCACATAGCTTATAGAAAGCCTAAATTCTCCCAAGACCTACAAACCCAGGGTAAAGCTACCAGCTTCATGCCCAAATAATATTTTAACATATCATTTAATGTGGTACAATTAAGCTTTTATATTCTCTTGTTTACTCGTGTCGGCATCCTTACGTGCGGCTTAACGAGTGGATACACCGACGTGAAAGGGTAATCAGGATATTTCCCAACCGAAAATCAGCCATACGACTATAATTGAGGCATTACTTATGGAACAGGACGAACAAAATGGATACATGGCAGAAAATACTTGGATCTGGATGAATACTTTGAGTGGCAAAAAGAAAGTTCGAAAGAAGAAAAGGAAAAGGGAGTATTTATAAATTAAACTGTTATTATCTGATTCTGGGTAGAGAAAATTTTACATAAAAATTAGACTTAATCCTATGGCTAAATGACAAAAAACCTGTACAGCCTGTATATAATATTGGTAAAATCTTATAAAACTTAATCCAAGGAGGTTGCTTATGTCAGGTTCAACCATAGGAAAGAACTTCACCGTCACCACCTGGGGCGAATCCCATGGTAAAGCTCTGGGCGTGGTCATTGATGGATGCCCGGCCGGCATCCCACTGTCCGAAGAGGACATCCAAAAGGATCTGGACAGGCGAAGGCCAGGAAGTTCCCCTTATTCCACTCCTCGACAGGAAAGAGATAGGGTATCCATAATGTCAGGAGTCTTTCAGGGGTTAACCACCGGCACCCCCATATCGCTTATAATTTTCAATGAAGACCAGCGTTCGCAAGACTATTCCCAGGTGGCTCACATATACCGCCCCGGGCATGCCGACTATACATATCATAAGAAATACGGCATATGGGATTACAGGGGCGGCGGTCGGGCATCTGGCAGGGAGACGGCCGCTCGCGTAGCTGCCGGAGCCATCGCCAAAAAGGTGCTATCGGAACTAAAGATAAAAATACAGGCCTATACCCTCTCCATAGGTCCGATAAAGATAGATCCGGAACGATTTGATGAAGAAGAGATATACCATAATCCCATGGCCATGCCCGACAGTGAAGCAGCCAAAAAGGCTGAAGAGTATATTAACCTGCTCAAGGAAAAAGGCGACTCGGCGGGTGGAGTGGTGGAATGCACAATACAGGGCCTACCCCCAGGGGTAGGGGAGCCGGTATTCGAAAAGCTGGACGCAGCTCTAGCCAGAGCTATAATGTCTATCGGCGCAGTAAAGGGCATAGAATTTGGCAGGGGATTTCAAGCCGCTTATCTTACCGGCTCGCAAAACAACGACTCCTTTAGCTATACGCCCGACAAAGGGCTCGTAAAGCTCTCCAACAACTCGGGCGGCATAACCGGTGGCATCAGCGAAGGATTCCCCATCGTGTTCCGTACAGCCTTTAAGCCCACACCTTCCATCAGTATTCCACAAAAAACGGTGACCCACGATATGCAAAATACCCAGTTGATATTGACCGGCAGGCACGACCCGGTAATAGTTCCCCGCGCCGTAGTTGTGGTAGAAGCCATGACAGCCATTACGCTAGTTGACCTGCTTTTCCAGCGCATATTATCCAGAATAGATTTTATAAAGAAGGCTCTGTCTTGAAAGGAGCTTAAAGGCTTACTACACAACTTGTGCTTGTTTTTTGGGCAAGCTTGATTGAATTTTGGCCAAAAAATTTTTTTATCACTATAAATTTACAAATTATTCCTACAGTTCTAATATTACATTTATTACTTCACAACTTTAATGGCCAACGTGGGTACAATTTTAGTAGGACAAATCAAAAAGGAGGTGGATATGATTGAAAAAAAGGTGGATTATAGCAATGGCCATAATGTTGGCGGTAGCCATTGGTGTCCCCATCGTCTGGGCACAAAGTGAAAACACGCAGCTGCCAACAAAAGCTCCTTCTAATTCTACAGAAAAACAGCTTACTGAGGCACAAAAGAAACAACTGGCAGACCTGTATTCAAAAATTGCTGAACTCAAAAAGCAGATTGTGGACAAATATTTAGAGTTTGGAATAATAGATAAAGATCGCGCTCAACTTATAAAGCAGAAAATAGATCAGATAGAGAAATTTCGAGCCGAAAAGGGGTACCTACCAGGATTTGGCGATAGCAAATCCCATGGCGGCTTTAAATCGAAAAAAAGTAAAGGGTTAGATAGAAAGTGCCCCTTTACCCAGTAAAATCCATCCCGGTCTACACGAACTGCTAATAAAAGCTTTAAAGGGGGTTTTATGCCCCCTCCTTTATGTGCTGTACGATTAGGTCGGCCAGCTCATCAGCAGCGTATGGCCTGCCTATATTACGCATCATCTGGATCATATACTCTTTTCTGCTTTCGTTGTGAAATAGATGATAGACCGCTTCGTCAGGCGGGAACGTCTCGCTGGTCTTGATGGCCAGTCCATTGTTAAGCAAAAATTCAGCGTTCCTATCCTCCTGCCCTGGAATAGGGTTTATAAGGATCATCGGTATACACTTGGCAAGGCTCTCAGAAACCGTAAGCCCACCAGGCTTGGTCAATATGCAATCAGAGGCGTCCATCATAAGATCCACATTGTCCACAAATCCAAAATTATAGATCTTTTTCCTAGTATCCATTAAATCGATCTTCTTCTTCAATGAAGCGTTATTGCCGCACACCGAAATTATCTGAAAATCCATATCCATATTATCCAGCCTACGGATAACGTCACCCACATTTCCATATCCCATGCTGCCACTCATGACTAATATGGTTGTCTTATTCTCGATACCCAACAGTTTCCTTGCCTCTGCCCTGTCCACCTTATTGGCAAACTTTCTAAAGATGGGAATCCCAATGGGCCAGACCTTTTCGAGGGGTATACCCTTTCTCTGGAGCTGCAGGTTGAGTAAGCTGCTTGCAGTCACGTAATAATCCAAATTGGTATCCTCCCAGAAGGGATGAACAGTAAAATCGGTTATGATGCCCACGCTCTTGCATGACAGCCCCTTTTCCTTTAGATAGCTTACCACCTGTGCGGGAAAAATGTGGGTACATACGATCACATCAGGTTGATATTCGCTAAGAAATCCCGTCAATTTTCTGGATAAAAGCGAGCCTATTATCTTGCCTATGTAGAGCTTTTCGTTGGATTTCTCTAGCT
>NZ_VSCO01000132.1:0-4795 GCF_047459465.1 Caldicoprobacter sp.
CAACCTCACCAGCGCCTCTACCACTATCGCGCCCAATATCCCTATCCCCATGATGAACATATAAGCCATGATGGCCACAAGGTCAGTCCACCCCGGAGCCTGTTGGCTTATGGCAATGTACAGCATGTATATAAGGCCAACTATATTCGATATCGTTGAAATCCCGAAATAAACCTTAAAACCCAGATATCCCCCTATGGTTGTTATCAGCGAAGTAAGGGTAGATAAAATGGCAAAACCCATTATGTTCCTTCCGCTTATTTCGGGTCCCAGTATCAGCTTAAATATGATAAACAGGGCAAGCGTAAAGATAAATATTCCTCCCAAGATTACAAACCACTTCTTATCATATCTCTCGGGCAGTCTCAGCATAAAATAAAAATCTCCTTTTCACTCCTTATAATTCCTGTAGGCCGCACACACCTCATTATCCATAAGCACCAGCACAGCCGCCTCTCCCGTCCCATCCCTTTCGGTTATGGGAATCGATTCGGTGTTCACCCTGCTCACCGTGCCATCCTTCTGTTGTAGTATGACCTCATACGGGTCTTTCACATAAAAGGCAGCAATAAGGTGGCTTCCGTTGGACTTACCCTTGGTAAAGCGTATGGTCCTAAAACCTACGCCACCTCTGCCCTGGGGTTGATAGTCAACCAGCAGGGTGCGCTTGACAAAACCCCTATCGGTAACCACCACCATCTCGCCTTCGTCATCCACCTCGCAGGCAAAGATCACCTGGTCATCCTCCTTAAGCCTTATGGCCTTTACGCCTTTTGCCGTCCTGCCCATCACCGGCACCTCATCTCCGTGAAAGCGTATGCTCATGCCCTGCCTGGTGATGAGCATGACGTCTTTATCCCCTCGGCTCAGCTCAACGGCCACTACCCTATCGCCTTCATTGAGCCCGCAGGCCTGTATCCTGGTCTTTTTGGCATCGTACTCGGTAAGCGATGTTCTCTTTATCATGCCCAGAGCTGTATAGAACTGTACATATTGGCCTTCTGAAAACTCTTTAGTTGACAGCACCGCCACCGGCCTTTCCCCGCCCTCAAGGGAACTTATCAGCGTATGCAGCAGCACGCCCCTGTCACGCCACTTCCCTTCAGGTATGGCGCTGCAGGATAAGGTATAACAGTTGCCCGCATCGGTAAATATGAGCACTTTGTGGTCGGTGGCCGATTCAACTACGAACTCCACATAATCCCCGTCACCGGTTTCGACGCTTTCGACGTCCCGGCTGGAGCGACTGTACGACTTGGCCGGAATCCTCTTTATATACTGATTATGGGAAAGGACGATAACCGCATCCTCCACGTGTATCAAATCCTCGGCGTTTATCTCGGCTTCCTTGATATCCTCAATTATCTCCGTCCTGCGGGGATCCGCATATTTTTCCTTTATCTCTAGCAGCTCTTTTTTGATCACCTTGATCAATGCCTGTTCCGATGAGAGTATATTCTCCAGCTTCTTTATCTGCTTTACCAAATCCTCATATTCCTTCTTGAGATTGGATATCTCAAGGCCGGTGAGCCTTTGAAGCCTCATGTCAAGTATTGCCTGAGCCTGAACGTCGGTCAACTGAAACTTATCCATCAACCTCTGTTTCGCCTTACCGGGATTCTCGGATGAGCGTATGATGGCTATGACCTCGTCTATATTCTGTATGGCCACCATGAGCCCTTCCAGTACATGCTGCCGCGTCCTGGCCCTATCAAGCTCAAACCTGGTCCGACGAGTTACCACATCTTTTTGATGACGAATGTAGTAGTCTATGATAGCTTTAAGCCCAAGCTGCTGGGGCTTACCGTCGGCTATCACCACCATGTTGACCCCAAAGGTCACCTGTAGCTCGGAGTATTTATAGAGATAGTTAAGCACCTTCTCAGGGTCGGCATCCTTCTTAAGCTCTATGACTGCACGTATGCCCTGCCTGTCGGATTCGTCCCGTATGTCGGCAATGGCCGATAGTACCCCCTTTTTCTCCTCGCTCAGCCGCAATATCTTTTCCAGCAGGGCTGCCTTGTTGACCTGATAGGGCAACTCCTTGATGACCAGCAGCTTTTTGCCCCCGGAGGCGTTCTCTATCTCCACCTTTGCTCGCAAGTAAAACTTGCCGTGCCCCGTCTCGTAAGCCTTCCTTATCTCATCCTTGCCTATTATAATCCCCCCGGTAGGGAAATCGGGCCCCGGTATGATTTTCATCAGCTCGTCCAGCGAAATATCAGGGTTTTCCATCTGGGCTATTACCGCATCTATAGCCTCGCCCAGATTATGGGGAGGAATATTTGTGGCCATGCCCACAGCTATGCCCGAAGCGCCGTTGACCAATACGTTGGGGAACCTGCACGGCAGCATGTCGGGCTCCTTTAGAGTATCATCAAAGTTCAGGCTGAACTTCACAGTATCCTTATCGATATCCCTCAGCATCTCCAACGCCAAAGGCGTGAGGCGCGCCTCGGTATAGCGCATTGCGGCCGCCGTATCTCCGTCGATGGAGCCGAAGTTGCCGTGCCCATCCACCAGCAAGGCCCTCATGTTGAAATCCTGCGCCATCCTCACCATTGCGTCGTAAACCGATGCATCACCGTGAGGGTGATACTTGCCGAGGGTATCGCCCACAATTCTGGCAGACTTACGATGCGGCTTATCAGGGGTGAGCCCCAGCTCATACATGGTATAGAGTATCCTCCGCTGCACCGGCTTGAGGCCATCCTCCACCCTGGGCAGCGCCCGTTCCATTATGACGTATTCGGCATAAGGCAGTATGGACTCATGCATGACCTCTTCAAGGGGTTTTTGAATCACGTTATCCTGATTTTGTATAAATTCGTTATCCACCCTTTTCGGCGCCATACTTCAACTACACTCCCATCTCCTGCAAAACGTCTACTTTATTGAAATTGGCATAAGCGCATATATATTCCTTGCGCGGCTGTACCTTGTCCCCCATCAAAATGGTGACCAACCTATCGGCCTCGGCCGCATCCTCCACCGTCACCTGGATTATCTTCCTCTTTTTGGGGTTCATTGTGGTCTCCCACAGCTGCTCAGGGTTCATCTCCCCCAAGCCCTTATAGCGCTGTATGGTGTACTTCTTGCCCATATCCTTAACTACCTTCCTTAGCTCATCATCATTGTAAACGTATACTTCCCTTTTCCCATCGGTAACCCTGTACAGCGGCGGCAAGCCGATGTACAGATGTCCATTGGTGATGAGTTCCTTCATGTATCGGAAAAAGAAGGTCAATAAAATGGCCCTTATATGTGCCCCATCCTGATCGGCATCGGACAGTATGATCACTTTATGATACCTCAAATTGGCTAAATTGAAATCCTGGCCAATGCCCGTCCCCAACGCGGATATGATGGTAGCAAACTCCTCGTTGCTCAGCACCTGATCCAGCCTCTTCTTCTCGGCGTTAAGCGGCTTTCCGCGCAGAGGCAGTATAGCCTGAAATCTCCTGTCCCTTCCCTGCTTGGCCGACCCGCCGGCCGATTCGCCTTCCACGATAAACAGCTCGTTTAATCTGGGATCCCTGCCGGTACAGCTGGCCAGCTTGCCAACTAAGGGCGCTCCCTCCAGGCTGCTCTTCTTTCGCTCAATTTCACGGGCCTTCCTGGCCGCTTCCCTAACTTTAGCAGCCTTTATGGCCTTTTCTATGATCAGCTTGGCCGTCTCTCCATTGGCTGGCTGTTCAAGGTAATAGCTCAGCTGTTCGGAGACGATAGCCTCTATGGCCGTCCTCGCCTCGGTATTGCCCAGCTTGGTCTTGGTCTGACCTTCAAACTGCGCGTTGTTCATCTTAAGAGAAATAACCGCGGTGATGCCTTCGCGGAAGTCCTCCCCAGAAAGATTGGGGTCCTTATCCTTTAAATAATTGTACTTCCTGGCGTATTCGTTCAAAACCTTGGTGAGAGCCGATTTAAACCCCGTCTCATGGGTGCCCCCCTCAGTGGTGGGGATGTTGTTGACATATGAAAATATGCTCTCGGTATAGGAATCGGTATACTGTATGGCAATTTGGACGAATATGCCGTCCTTTTCCCCCTCCATATATATGATATCTTCATGAAGCACATTTTTATCCTCATTGAGATACTTTACAAAATCGACAACGCCGCCGTCATAGCAATAAACGCGCTTGCTGGCATCCGATACCCGCTCATCGCAAAACTCTATGGTCACTCCGCCATTCAAATAGGCCAGCTCTCTAAGCCGCCTTGAAACGATATCCGCATTCATGCGCACGTCTTCAAATATGCGATCGTCCGGAAGAAATCTCACCTTGGTGCCCGTCCCGGTAGCGCTGCCTATAACCTCCAGGGGAGTAACGGGCTTGCCCGCAATGACCTTCTTAAGCTGTGGGTCATATACGCTTTCAAACCTCTGTCGATAAAGCTTTCCGTTCCTCTTTACCTCCACTTCCAGCCATCGCGACAAGGCGTTTACCACCGATGCCCCCACGCCGTGCAAGCCTCCCGAGAAGCGATAGTTTTCGTTGTTGAATTTGCCACCGGCATGGAGGCGGGTGAATATCACTTCCACCCCAGGTATGCCCAAGGTGGGATGTATCTCCACCGGGATACCCCTGCCGTCATCCTCTACCGTTACGCTGTTATCCTGGTGTATGGTAACCGAAATCCTGGTTGCAAAGCCGTTGGCCGCTTCATCGATGGCATTATCAACGATCTCCCAAAGGAGATGATGAAGGCCCCGCTGGCCGGTCGAACCGATATACATCCCCGGCCGCATGCGCACTGCATCAAGGCCTTCCAGTACCTGTATGCTGCTGAC
>NZ_VSCO01000133.1:0-4742 GCF_047459465.1 Caldicoprobacter sp.
TAGTGGATATAAGCAGGGAGTTTTTGAACACCAACGGAGTCAAAAGGAAGAGCAGGGCGGTTGTATCAGCTCCCCGGGAGGAAGGCTACTTTTTTGAAAAGCTGCCTCAAGAGGTGTCTATGTGCTATTTCGACCTCAAGAAGGCATGGCTCAACAACCTTGAGAGGCTCAACGTTTGCAGCCAGAAGGGTCTGGTTGAGAGGTTTGACAGCACCATAGGCGCAGGCACGGTGCTCATGCCTTTTGGGGGCAGGTACCAGCTAAGCCCTGCCGAAGGGATGGTAGCCAAGATACCGGTGCTTGAGGGGGATACTACCACCGGCACCATCATGACCTTTGGGTATAATCCGGCATTGTCGAAGTGGAGCCCGTTCCATGGTGCCCTCTTTGCAGTTGTAGAGGCCGTTTCAAAGGTATGTGCTCTAGGGGGAGACTGGCGGCGTATAAGACTTACCCTTCAAGAATATTTTGGTAAACCAGGAGACGATCCGATCAAATGGGGGAAGCCGCTGGCAGCTTTGCTGGGAGCCTATTATGCTCAGATAAAACTCGGTTTGCCCTCAATTGGCGGCAAGGACAGCATGTCGGGAACATTTAAGGACATGGATGTTCCACCGACGGTGGTGGCGTTTGCGGTGGATACCGTCGATGTAAGGCACGTGATTTCCACCGAATTCAAAAAGGCGGGCAGCACGGTGGTTCTGGTGCCCCTCAATAGGGACTGCTATGGACTGCCAGACTTTGAGCAGCTTAAAGCCAATTACACCCGGATCCACTCTCTTATAAAATCCGGCAAGGTATTGGCCGCGTGTGCCGTAAAGACAGGCGGTGTAGCCGAGGCTATAAGCAAGATGTGCTTCGGTAACATGATAGGTTTTATCTTTGAGAGGGTGAATGATTGGAGAGCGCTTTTCAGGCCCGATTACGGATCCATTATCCTCGAGGTTTCGAAAGACGAGGACCTGACAAGCTTGTTTGACGGTATAGAGTACAGGCTGCTGGGCTATACCCAGGAAAATCCCGAAATAAGGGTAAACGGGGTGAACATAAGTTTACAAGAGGCTTTAGAAAGCTGGGAAAGGCCGCTGGAGGATGTATTTCCCACAAGGGTTCAAGGAGATGAACCCCAGGATAATCCCGATATGGGGCTGTTTACGCGGGGTATACGTCAGAGGCCGAGGATCAAGGTTGCAAGGCCCAGGGTGTTCATACCGGTATTTCCCGGGACAAACTGCGAGTACGATACCGCCAGGGCATTTGAGAAGGCGGGCGCTGTGGTAGATGTCTTCGTGATAAGGAACCTGACACCTCGGGATATAGAGCAATCGATAGAGGAAATGACAAGGCGTATAGACAATTCCCAGATCATAGCCATAGCGGGTGGCTTCAGCGGAGGGGATGAGCCCGACGGTTCAGGCAAGTTCATTGCAACAACCTTTAGGAATCCATACATAAAGGAAGCGGTCATGAGGCTTTTGAAGGAGAGAGATGGGCTTATTTTAGGCATATGTAACGGCTTTCAGGCCCTTATAAAGCTGGGCCTGGTGCCGTATGGCGAAATAAGGGATATGACCGACGACAGCCCAACCCTTACTTTTAATACCATAGGTCGTCATGTATCGCGCATGGTATACACCAAGGTGGTGTCCAACCTTTCGCCGTGGTTTTCCAAGGTCAAGCCGGGAGATATTCACGTGGTCCCCGTATCCCATGGCGAGGGCAGGTTTATTGCCCCGCCTGATAAGATATTGGAGCTGTTTAAGAATGGACAGGTGGCCACTCAGTATGTGGACTTTAAGGGCAATCCCTCTTACGATATACGCTTTAATCCCAACGGCTCTATGATGGCCATAGAAGGCATAACCAGCCCTGATGGCCGCGTGCTGGGCAAGATGGGCCATTCGGAGAGGACAGGTACCAATGTCGCCAAAAATATACCGGGAGAAAAGGACCAGAGGATATTCGAGGCAGGCGTTGAATATTTTATGTAAGGTGAGGTCATTTTGCTCTTGTGCGAGGGTTAATAATGTTATAAGATATAAAAATAAAATAAGATGTTACACTGAGACATGGCGCTGTGGCGTAACCGAAATTTATGCTCAGGCAGTTTGGGATGTGGAGGAAATACTCACAAAACAGGGGTTGTTCATTGGGAGGGTACGGTTTAAAAGCGCTGGAATGTCGAAGGCGCTTTTTTAAGAAACTCACAGGATGATGGTATAATAGATGGAAATGTATAAATGTAGACGAAAATATGGTGGGTGATGTTGTCGGGATGTTTGCAAAGCGCATAATTCCCTGCCTGGATGTTGATGGCGGAAGGGTGGTCAAGGGTACAAATTTTGTCAACCTGCGGGATGCCGGGGATCCGGTGGAAATAGCAAGGCGGTACGACCAGGCCGGTGCCGATGAGCTGGTGTTTCTGGACATCACCGCGTCGGTCGAGGCGCGCAATATAATGCTGGATGTGGTTGCAAGGACCGCCGAGCAGGTTTCCATTCCGCTGACGGTGGGCGGAGGCATACGCAGCCTATCGGATTTCCGTGACATACTCAAGGTGGGTGCCGATAAGGTCTCAATAAACTCCGCGGCCGTGCATAACCCTGATCTCATAGAGGAAGCGGCATCGAAATTCGGCAGCCAGTGCGTCGTAGTGGCCATAGATGCCAAGAGGCGGCAGGATGGTAGGGGCTGGGATGTTTACATCAACGGCGGAAGGATAAACACCGGCAAGGATGCCGTCGAGTGGGCTGTAGAAGTTGAAAGAAGAGGTGCGGGAGAGATACTGCTGACCAGCATGGATGCCGATGGCACCAAGGATGGGTACGATATAGCTTTAATCAGGGCAGTGACGCAGACTGTCAACATACCCGTCATTGCGTCGGGCGGCGCGGGGAAGTTGGAGCATTTCTACGATGCCATAGTGCATGGAGGGGCCGATGCCGTCCTGGCGGCTTCGCTGTTTCACTATGGGGAGCTGACGATTGCTGAGGTAAAGGACTATCTGGCTGAAAGGGGCATACCCGTCAGAAGATATAAGCTGTGTTGATGTGATTGTTGTGCTATTGACAACCCAAAAAACGCTTTGAGGAAGCTTTGTGCAAGCGATGTTTCGCTTGCTCTCGTTTTTTTGTGCTTAAAGCTATTAAAGTTGCTAATTTATAAAAACAAAATTGTTGTAGTAAGTTCAATGTAAGGTTCATTAATCTGAGCATAATATTATTATATGGATATCGGTGGATGTGATGGATAAATTATATTTTTTATTAATGTATGCTTTATCCAATCTTTAAAAGAGAAAGGAGTATTTGCCTTGAAGCATGAAGTCGTGGCCATACTGGACTTTGGAGGGCAATACAGCCAGCTTATTGCCAGACGGGTAAGGGAAGCCGGGGTATACTGCGAGATACTGCCCTTTAATGTATCTATTAACAGACTAACAAGCTTGAACCCCAAGGGGATTATATTGACGGGGGGGCCTGCATCGGTTACCCAGCCCGATTCGCCTTTGTGCCATCCCGGGGTGTTTGAACTGGGCGTGCCGGTGCTGGGAATATGTTACGGCATGCAGCTCATGAGCGTCATGCTGGGCGGCGAGGTCATAAAGGCCGAGCAGAGGGAATACGGCAAAACCGAGGGTACGCTGGATCCTTCCAGCCAGCTCTTTTATGGCATGGAAGAGCAGACCACAACCTGGATGAGCCATACCTATTATGTGAGCAAGCCGCCTAAAGGCTTTAGAGTTACGGCAAGGTCGGTCAATTGTCCTGTGGCGGCCATGGAAGATCCGCAGAGGAAGCTGTATGCCGTGCAGTTTCATCCCGAAGTGGAGCATACCGTTAAGGGGAGGGAGATTCTAAAAAATTTCCTTTTCAGGGTGTGCGGTTGCTCGGGGGACTGGAAGATTTCGTCCTTCATTGAAGATACTGTAGAGGACATACGCCGGAAGGTGGGCGATGCTTCGGTGCTGTGTGCCTTGTCTGGCGGCGTGGATTCTTCGGTGGCAGCATTGCTGGTGCATAAAGCCATAGGGGACAGGCTTACCTGTATCTTTGTGGACCATGGGCTTTTGAGGAAGAATGAGGCTGACCAGGTTGAAAATGTGTTTAAAAATAGATTTAATATCAATTTCATAAGGGTGGATGCAGCCGACAGATTTCTGTCCAGGCTGGCGGGCGTTGTTGACCCTGAGAAGAAGAGGAAGATCATAGGGGAGGAGTTCATAAGGGTCTTTGAGGAAGAAGCTAGAAAGCTGGGCAAGATTGATTATTTGGTACAGGGCACCATATACCCCGATGTGATAGAAAGCGGTACTGGTAATGCAGCGGTTATAAAGAGCCATCACAATGTCGGTGGGCTGCCAGTTGATATAGATTTCAAGGGGATTATCGAGCCGCTGCGAAGCCTCTTCAAGGATGAGGTGAGGAAGGTGGGAAGGGAGTTGGGCCTTCCCGAAGAGATAGTTTCGAGACAGCCCTTCCCGGGTCCAGGCCTGGCGGTAAGGGTGATAGGTGAGGTTACCAGAGAAAAGCTGGAGATCCTCAGGGAAGCCGACCATATATTCCGTGAGGAAATCGACAAGGCCGGGCTGGCAGGTGATATAAGCCAGTATTTCGCCATACTCACCGGTATGAGGACGGTGGGCGTCATGGGAGATGAGAGAACCTATGATTACGTTGTGGCTTTAAGGGCGGTTGTGACCACCGACTTTATGACGGCCCAGTGGGCAAAGATACCCTACG
>NZ_VSCO01000134.1:0-4717 GCF_047459465.1 Caldicoprobacter sp.
GACGACCTTTTCCAGGTGGGATGTATCGGACTCATCAAAGCTATTGATAATTTTGATCTTTCTCAAAATGTAAAGTTCTCAACTTACGCCGTACCCATGATCATCGGCGAGATAAGGCGGTACCTGAGGGACAACAATTCCATAAGGGTTAGCCGCTCGCTGAGGGATATCGCCTACAAGGCCCTGCAGGTGCGGGAACAGCTAATAAGTAAAAACGCCAAGGAACCTACCATAACCGAGATCGCCAACGAGCTCAACCTCCCGAGGGAAGAGGTGGTATTCGCACTGGACGCCATACAGGATCCCATCTCCCTTTTTGAGCCCATATACCACGATGGCGGAGATGCCATCTATGTCATGGATCAGGTAAAGGATGAGAAAAATCAGGATGACAGCTGGCTTGAGGGAATAGCTCTGAGGGAGGCCATGAAGAAGCTCAATGAAAGGGAAAAGCTCATATTGACCATGCGCTTCTTCGAAGGCAGGACTCAAGTGGAGGTGGCCAAGGAAATAGGCATCTCGCAGGCCCAGGTGTCCAGGCTTGAGAAGACGGCACTGGCCCACATGCGAAAGTATATATGAGATCGACTTAAACCGTATAAAAGAAGACGCATAAAACGAGAAGCCTTGCTTTGGTGCGGGGCTTCTCTTTTTTATTGCTTGGCTGCTGAAGTTTACTTAAGCCCTGTTCAAGGCTTGAGCCTTGTAATTATATGGCATTTTTACATTACAAGGTGAATAAACTTTACTGAGACAAACGTAGAGGAAAACAGGGGAGGGTTACCATGGAGAAAACTTCCGATTTTAGGCAGAAGGAGGTTATAAATATCAGAGATGGCAGGCGATTGGGCGTGATAGTTGATATGGAGTTTGACTTGCACAGCGGGCGAATCACCGCCATCGTGGTGCCCGGGCCCAACCGATGGCTGGGGTTTTTAAAAGGGGACCATGACCTGGTCATCCCTTGGGAGAACATAAAGAAGATAGGAGATGATGTCATACTGGTTGATGTGGATCCGTCCATCATAAAGAAGTAGAACGATTCCAACCAAAGGCAGCATGGCTTTAAGGGCACGTAAATGTGGACGAGCCGGCTTAAAAAAGCTATAATAATAAAAAAGAAGGCCGATTTTTAGCCGGCTTTCTCGCTTGGCTGTCCCAAATACCGCCTGTTGGGGATGGGACGGCTCAAAAAAGGCGGACTATAAATACCCTAACCATCTAAACCTGTATGCCTTTGTGCAGGGTTTAGATGTTCGATAGGCCAGCCATGAAGTGCCCTTTTTGCTACCAAGCTGAAAGCAAGGTGGTAGACTCCCGTCCCACCGATGAGGGCTTTACCATTCGCAGGCGACGCGAGTGTACCAAGTGCGGCAAGCGATTCACCACCTATGAGAAGATAGAGCAGCTACCGGTGTTTGTCGTGAAAAAGGATGGCAGAAGGGAATCTTTCGATAGGAATAAGATCCTGAAAGGGCTTTTAAAAGCATGTGAAAAGAGGCCCATATCCCTCAAGGATTTGGAAGAGCTGGTTCAGGATGTGGAAAAGCAGGTCTTCAATTCCCTGGAGCAGGAGGTTACCAGCCAGCAGATAGGCCAGATGGTGATGGAAAGGCTGAAAAAATTGGACGAAGTGGCATATGTGCGGTTTGCATCGGTGTACCGGCAATTCAAGGATATAAACACCTTTATGGAAGAGCTAAACAAGCTTATGAAGGAGAAGATGTCAGAATAAAGAGGGAAAAGGAGTTTAAGGATGGAGTTTAGCACGGGATTTGAGCTGCGAGAAAGGCAAGGCGTATGGTACTGCGTTATACCTAGCTTTGAAAGGACCGGGCTGGTGAGCCACGGCTTTAGTACCCGAAAGGGAGGGGTAAGTACTCGGCAGTATGGCACCTTGAATCTCGGCTTTAACAAAGGTGATTCTAGTGACGCGGTTATGGAAAACTTCTTACGGTTTTGCCGGGTGCTGGATATAGACCCTCATGATACGGTGTTTTCCGACCAGGTGCACGGCGACAAAGTGGCTGTGGTGGGTATAGGCGACAGAGGGAAGGGGGCCTTTAGGGAGAGCGATATACTCCAAGCAGATGGCCTTATGACGGGGGAGAAGCAGGTGGCTTTGGTGACCTTTTATGCCGACTGTGTGCCCCTGTTCTTCTTGGATCCTATACGCAGAGCCATTGCCTTAAGCCATGCGGGGTGGAGGGGTACGGTGGCCTGCATAGGAGCCAAGACGTTGGAAAGCATGCGCCAACAGTTTGGTACCCGCCCCGAGGAGTGCCTGATAGGGATTGGCCCATCCATTGGTCCCTGCTGCTTTGAAGTTGACCCTCCGGTGGCACAGCAATTTGCCGAGATTTTTGCCAAATACCAGGATATAATAATAAAGCCCGGCTCTCAACCGGGCAAGTACCGCATAGACTTGTGGATGGCCAATGCGTTGCAGCTGAAAGAAATGGGTGTTCCTCCCCGCAATATAACGGTGGCGGGCATGTGTACAAGCTGTCGACAGGACCTCTTCTTCTCCCATCGCAGGGATAAGGGTAATACCGGCAGGATGGTCGCCATGCTTATGCTTAAAGGTTGAAAGCATCAAGGGTTTATGCTATCGTCCTCATATCTACTGAGAAAAACCACATGCGTGATACAGCAAACGGCCGTCATACGTTGAAGCGGAACAGCACCACGTCGCCGTCCTGGATGACGTAATCTTTACCTTCGGACCTTACCAGCCCCTTTTCCTTGGCGGCCGTATAGGACCCCACGGCTACCAGAGTGTCATAGGGAATGACTTCGGCCTTGATGAACCCACGCTCGAAGTCGCTGTGGATTTTACCTGCAGCCTGCGGCGCTTTGGTGCCTTTTTTTATTGTCCAGGCCCTTACCTCCTTGGGGCTGGCCGTCAAAAAGCTTATGAGGCCCAGCAGGCTATAGCACGCCGATACCAGCTTATCAAGCCCCGAGCTTTCCAGGCCCATCTCCTGCAGAAACGCCTTTTTCTCCTGCTCATCCAGCTGGATGATCTCTTCCTCCAGCTTGGCGCATATCACCACTACCGGGGCATTTTCCTTTTTGGCGTATTCCTTGACTTTCTGAACCAGAGGCGGATCCTCCTTGAGGCCAACGTCCTTTTCGGATATGTTGGCGGCGTATATCATCGGCTTTGAGGTCAACAAAAAGAGCTGCCTCACAAGATTTTGCTGTTCCTCCGTAAATGTCAGGCTCCTTACGGGTATACCCTTCTCGAGGTTTTCCTTTATGTACTCCATGACCTGCAGCTTTTCTATGCTTTGCTTATCTCCGCTTTTTGCCATCTTTTGCACTTTTACCATCTGCTTTTCCAGGCTTTCCAGATCAGCGAATATCAGTTCAAGATTTATGATCTCTATATCGCGGATGGGGTCAATGCTTCCCTCCACGTGAGTTATATCCTCATCGTCAAAACACCTTACTACATGTACGATGGCATCCACTTCTCGTATGTGGGACAAGAACTTGTTGCCAAGTCCCTCGCCCTTGCTGGCACCCTTGACTAGGCCTGCAATGTCGACGAATTCTATGAATGCCGGCGTGACCTTTTCAGGCTTGTACATCTCGGCCAGGTTCTCCAGCCTGGGGTCGGGGACAGGGACCACCCCTATATTGGGCTCTATGGTGCAAAATGGGTAATTTTCGGCTTGCGCTCCGGCTTTGGTTATGGCGTTGAAGAGGGTGCTCTTACCGACATTGGGCAAACCTACTATTCCAAGCTTCATATCAGTATTCCTCCAGATATCGTTTATGGGTTTACAATTGGAAAAGTATATATTATTATATATTACTTGGACAAAATAATCAATGTCCGATACCCTCAAGGGCTGTTGAGATTACCTCAAAATGTTAAATGAAATGCCGTTTTGTGTATCTCGCGCTTGCACGTAAGGTAAATACGATAATAGTATTCAGCCTACATTGAGGGAGGGGATGATATCTTGAAGGTAGCATGGAGTAGCTCCCATGCGGAATTTTTAATAAGCGATTCGTATTACTTTTCTACATTAGAGCAGGAAAGCCGAAAGAGGGGCATAGAGATAGCGGAAGTGGCCGATTTCGATGAGCTGTTCCGTTATCCCGTAATAGTGTTCAACTATAGCGAAAAGCCCTTCGATGAGCCAGAGATAAAGGCCATCGAAAGGGCTGTTGAAGATGGAAAGCGGATCATTTTCACGGCGCACTTCAACAACAAGGATAATGTTGCCGAAATATGCAATGCCGTGGCTGAAAGGTTTGGAATGCGGCTTAAGATGGACGAGGTGGTTGATGAGAACAATTTTGACGAAGGCGATTGCCGCATGGTGATCACCTCCAGGGTGGAAGCTTATGCCCAAGGCGTAAACCAAGTGGTGTTTCCATATAGCGCTCCCATAGAGGCGCTGCATCCCGATGTGCGCGTAGTGGTGCGGGGCGAGGAATCGGCTCTTACCGGCTCGAGGGAGAGGGCGCCCATCATGGCGGCCGAACGGAGGATGCCCTCGGGAGGGAGTTTGGTGGTGTGCGGCAGCTGCCTATTTTGGGACAACTATTCCATAATGCGTAAGGACAATTTGGCCTTTTCAATCAATCTGCTCAGCATGTGAATAGATGCTTTTATCCTGATAGGCTTTATCAGAAAAGCAGTTTTAATCTATAGCAGCTGTCGACCGGAAAGGGTTGACGACGTCACAGGGGAGCGTAA
>NZ_VSCO01000135.1:0-4695 GCF_047459465.1 Caldicoprobacter sp.
GTATATAAAGCCGAAGTCATCTCTCCCAAGCTGGTGTTCAAATGAGGATATATCTATCTTTCTCCTGATTAAATCGGTATATATACCGGCTCTGTCGATGTCATTTATTAAAAGATAGCCGACCAGATTATTTCCTCTGATATAAAACTTCTTATAGGTGTTCTTTTCCTGGTTGTATATGGTTTTTACGGTTATTCCTTCACCGGGGGTTGACACGCCGGCACTCACAATTGAAAGGTCCAGCAGGGGCATTGAATTCATTATAAACCCCTTATCAAATATTTTTTGTGCTCCGGCCATGTTCTGCCCTGCCGTCTCTCCCTGTTTATAAGCGTTGGGGATTATTGGGATTTCGGCATTTCTTTCCTCTATGAAGTTATATCCCTCGGCCACATCGCCTGCGGCATAGACGTCAGGGATATTTGTCCTCATCATGGTGTCCACTATGATTCCTCTGTTTATCTTAAGCTTTGTGCCTTTGACAAGGTCGGTGTTGCATCTTACACCCGCTGCCAAAACAATAAAATCGCAGGGGACTTCCCTTCCGTCTTTGAGAAGCACGCCGATGGCGGCCTGATGGCCGAGGATTTTTTCCACACTGGTTTTGAGCAACACTTTGGCTTCGTACTTTTCGAGCATTTTCAGTGCCATTGAAGAGGCTGTTTCGTCAAATACCCGTGGCATGATCCTGTCCATGATGTCTATCACCGTAACATTTACGCCATAAGGTCATGTCTGTATTTGGAATGGGCGGCTATACAGTGAATCTCGCATAGCCTGCATCCTATACACACATCTTCCTTTGCGTATATCTTCTTTGGAGCTGTGATATTGGATTTATCCATTCTATAACACTCCTCGCTTTACCAGGATATTTATAAAATATATATTGTGCGGTGATGATTAATTTTTCTGCTAAAAAGGCGATTGGTTTGTAATAACCTACTAAAGGATATGCTTTGAGGCACCGCACGCGAAAATTTTAAAGTCTAGAGACGGTAATTTTGGTTATGTTTTATTTATTGCGATGAATGGCAATGGTTAACTAGATTTTATATTGAAAGCCTCTATGACTCATTCTCCGGCTGCTTTTATGCCCAGTATGTCAAGCTCTCTAGAGGTTAGCCCTATTCCCCGCAGCATGAACCTATTGCCGCGCAGGCTTTCGATGGCGTTGATCCCCATGCCGCCCAGCATCTCCTTCATCTCGTGAGCCCAGGCTTTGATGAGGTTGACAAGCCTTCTGGCGGCAATTTCAGGGTTGAGCCTTTTTACCAGGTTGGGGTCCTGAGTGGCTATACCCCAGTTACACTTGCCGGTGTAGCATTTTTGGCACATGTGGCATCCCATGGCAATTAAGGCTGCCTGTCCAATATAGACGGCATCGGCCCCCAGGGCTATCGCTTTTATAACATCTGCGCTGTTTCTTATGCCTCCCGCACAAACCAGCGATACCTGATTTCTTATGCCTTCCTGCCTTAACCTGGTGTCTACGGCGGCTAATGCAAACTCGATGGGTATTCCAACGTTGTCCCGTATCCTCAAGGGAGCAGCGCCTGTGCCGCCTCTAAACCCGTCGATAACTATGATATCGGCCCCGGCCCTTGCTATGCCCGAGCATATGGCTGCGACGTTGTGGACCGCTGCGATTTTAACCGCCACCGGTTTCCGATAATCAGTGGCTTCTTTTAGGGAGAATATGAGCTGGCGCAGGTCCTCTATTGAATATATATCGTGGTGGGGAGCAGGGGATATGGCATCGGAACCTAAAGGGATCATCCTGGTTTGGGATATCTGAGCGGTCACCTTTTCACCCGGGAGATGTCCCCCTATGCCGGGCTTTGCGCCCTGGCCGATTTTTATCTCAATGGCTGCTCCGGCGTTTAGATACTCTGGGTCAACGCCAAACCTACCCGATGCCACCTGTACTATGGTGTTTTTGCCGTATTTGCGCAAATTCTTATGAAGTCCGCCTTCGCCTGTGTTGTACATGATGCCCAGCTCAGATGCTGCCATTGCCAGGGCTTGACAGGCGTTAAAGCTTATCGAGCCGAACGACATGGCTGAGAACATGATGGGAACTTCAAGTTCCAGCTGAGGTGGTAGTTTTCCCTTGAGCTTTCCGTTTTCAACCTTAAGCATTTCGGGCTTTCGCCCCAGGAAGGTTTTGAGCTCCATGGGCTCGCGCAGCGGGTCTATTGATGGATTGGTTACCTGGCTGGCGTTTATGAGCATCCTGTCCCAGTATATGGGGTAGGGTTTGTCGTTGCCCATGCCGGTAAGCAGTATGCCGCCAGTTTCTGCCTGTTTATATATTTCCCTTATAGCAGTTGCCGTCCAGCTGGCGTTTTCTTTAAACTCAAGGGGATTTTTCCTTATAGTAATTGCCCTGGTGGGGCACAGGGTTACGCATCTGTGGCAGTTGACGCACTTGGAATCGTCTGCTAAAACCCTGTCTTCTTCTTGGTCATATATGTGTGCGAGGTTTGCGCACTGCCTTACGCATACCTGACACCTTATGCAGCGCGCGTCGTTTCTCTCTATTATGAATTCCGGTGTAAGAAGGCTTATGGCCATATATCTTCAACTCCTTCCAGTAGAGCAATTACTGGCTCCCCGCCCATGGGGGCCCATACCCTGTCGGGTTGTGGACATACTGCTCTGATGGCCGATTCCTCGCTGGCGACAAACACGAAATCGCCTTTGGTTGCCGCCACCATCGGGCGAAGCTTTATCCTGTCGTTTAAAGCCAATATACCGTTTTTGCAGGCCAGTATTATGGAAAATGGTCCGTTGATCAGGGCACTGCCGTACACTGCCCGTATCGCTTTCACAAGTTCCTGTCTCTCGTCATCCATCCTCTGTATTTCATCCCATAGCGGTGCGGCCAGTGCGGTTACAACAATATCAAGGGGGAGTCCGTGCCTGCGTATCAAAAGGTCGAATATATAGGTGATGACCTCGGTGTCGGTCTGAAGTGTGCATTTGTAACCAAACATTTCGATCCACCGTCTGTTTGCGTCGTAGGATGAGATCTCCCCGTTGTGGACCACTGACCAGTCAAGCAGGGTAAAGGGATGGGCACCACCCCACCATCCAGGAGTGTTGGTGGGGAATCTCCCGTGTGCCGTCCAAATGTATGCCTTGTATGTGTCCAGCATATAAAATTCGCCTATGTCTTCGGGATACCCCACCCCTTTGAAAACTCCCATGTTTTTACCACTAGATACCACAAAAGCGCTGTCAATGTTTGAGTTAATCCTCATGACACATCTTACTACGAATTCCTCTTCGGCCAAGCCCCATTCCATAAGCTTATCTTCTCTGGGCAGGACAAAGTATCTCCAGATTATGGGAACATCTTTTATGGAGGGGACTTTTCTGGTGGGGATTTCTCCCGACAATTTTATGTCAAAATGTTTCTTTAAAAATGTCTCGGTATCTTCTTTTGCGCCGCTGTGGTGATAGAACACGTGAAACGCGTATAAGTCCTTGTATTCGGGGTATATCCCGTATGCGGCAAAGCCTCCTCCCAGTCCGTTTGAGCGTTCATGCATCAGAGCGATGGACTTTACTATGTCATCCCCTGAAAACAGAAGGCCTTTTTTATTCATAATGCCCGATATAGCGCATCCTGCCGGAATCCTTATATTACCTTCACGAAGTAGCATTTTAAATCACCCTGCTTCCTTAAGGATATTTCTGGTTTTGTATAAAACAAGGTAACTTTTAACAATAAACGTTATAACAAAATGAAATATACAAAACTTTAACTTGCAAAAATTTACACAAATTACTTAACCGTATACAATTTAGGACAAATTCGTTTAATTGATATAACTAGAATTTATCGTATGCAACATTATATTTAAGTTTTTTACGCAAGTAAAATCAATAATGCTTATATTTAATATAAAATGTAATTATGCAAGAAATAAAATAATAAATTGCATTAAACCATTGGCAGGGTGATATTAGATGTAGAAATATTTTTAAGACCGGGATATAATGTTAACTGATTCTAAAGTTAGTAACTTTAAAGTTAGTTCTAGAGGTTTATATGCTAGTGGTACTTATGCTGGTGGCTGGGGTCGGTGGGGTGGCAACACAACCCAGGCAATTCTCAAATATATTCATACGTATCAAACTACTAGCGGTGGCATTCTAATAAAGGCTGGTCCTGCGGCATAGGTGCTGACACTCCCCTCCAAACTACTTATAAACAATGGAGTATTGTATGTATTATGAGTTGCCTAAAGTACTATTAAAACGTTATGGTATAATAAATTTATTTTTTGATCTTTCTTGGGGAATAAGAGAATAAATTTATAGAAAATCGTTGAAATTTGTTGGATTATATATCCATAAATGTTATAAGATTATAATGATGTTGTAAATAATTTGTAATATATATTTTTTATGATAACTACAGATAAAAATTAAAAGGGGGTATTGGCTATGAAAAAGACTTTAATTATAATAGCGTGTTTGTTTTTGCTTGGCTGTTCAAATTCAAATTTGCAGCCGTATGAGAATGGCGAGAATGAGAAAGCTATTCAACCAAATGAAATTCATGATACTGTATCGAAGGAAACAAAGGAAAACAGTTCTGGAACTGATTCTACAGCCACTTCTAAAACCAATGATATGAATACCCCGGGTAATTTGTCAGAAATGTTAATGACAGTTGAAAAC
>NZ_VSCO01000136.1:0-4671 GCF_047459465.1 Caldicoprobacter sp.
CTTGTTCAGGTTAAAGCTGGTAACCTTATCCGATGCCACAACCACGCCTTCGCGAAGTATGGTGATTTTATCGGCAATGGCCAGGGCTTCTTCAATCCTGTTGGTAATGAATATGATGATAATGCCTTTTTGTTTTAGCTCTCTGATGATTCTAAAGAGGTTTTCTATTTCGTAGGAGGTAAGGCCGGATGTGGGCTCGTCGAAGATGATGGCCTTTGCGTCTTGTGCCAGTGCTCTGCATATCTCTATTATCTGAAGTTGCGATGTGCCGAGATTTTTACATGATGTTGCCGGATCAATATCGATGCCCATTTTGGAAAGTATCTCAGAGGAAAGTTCCAGCATCTTTTTGGTACTGATAAAGCCAAGTTGATTTTTGGGCTTGTTGTCGATGAATATGTTTTCAGCGATGGAGAGGTGAGGAAAGTATAAGAGTTCTTGATGTACCGTAAAGATTCCGAGCGACTTTGCGAGGAGGGGATTGAGGCTTGAAAATTCTTTGTCGTTTATTATAATCCTTCCTTCGGAGGGTGCATGCGTTCCGTTTATGACCTTTGCGAGGGTGGTCTTGCCCGAACCATTTTTGCCCAGTATTACGTGTACTTCCCCTTCGAAAAATTCGAGATTCACTTTCTTTAAGGCATAAAACTCGTCAAACCTCTTGGATACATCGGATAATATTATTGGCATATGATTTCAAACCTCTCTTTCAAGGTCGGAAAGGTCAAAGCTGCAGAAGATTTCGATGCCATTTTCAAAGAAAAAGGATTTATACTTATCAGGGACATTCGTATCGCTTATCACCTTTTTGATCTCATCGACCTTTGCGGTTTGAAACAGGGAAATCTTATCGAATTTGGATGAATCGGCTACCACGATGGTTTCCTTTGCGATGGATTTAAAATATCTGTATGCATTGGCAAGGTCCATATTGTTGACGGTAAACCCGCGCTCTAAAGATACGCCGTCCACCTCGATGAACGCCTTGTCCGCGAAGATGTCCAAATTGGGGTTTACCAGTATAGGCCCTGCCAGCATAAAGGTGTTGCCAACGACATACCCCCCTGTCACGATGGTCTGTATCGAGTACTTTATGCACTCCAATGCCAAAATGAGGTCGTTGGTCACCACCGTTATATTCTTCTTTTCCTTGATGTGCTTTGGTACAAGCCGGCAGATATTGCCTCCCGTCAGGATTATTGCTTGGTTATCTTCTATCATGTATGAACAGACCTTTGCAATAGATTCCTTTTCCGAGTCTTCTTCCACTATTGGCGATAGGATCTTTGAGGCCTCCTCCTTTAAGATGGCCCCACCATAGGTTTTTATCAAAAAGCCCTCGCTTTCCAGCCTGTCTAAATCACGCCTTATGGTCACCTCGGATACATTTAGCGACTCGGCAAGGGTTGCTACGTCCACATGTTTTTTCTGCAGCAATATCTCCTTTATCTTCTTTAACCTTTCAGCGACTAGCATCTAGCCTTCACCACTTATCTTGATTTTGAATGAATTGTCCATTACGGCATGGATTACAACTTCATCTTTTCTCCAGTGTATTATATTTTGCAAAGTCTGTCAACTGCGTGAACGATTTTGATAATATTAATCAAAAATTGAAAATATTTTTGATTAAAAAAGGAGGATTTTTGATTTTGCAGTAGAATATATTTATATAGAAAAGCAAATCCAAGCAAAGGCGCATCTGACGCAGAAATCGATAATACGGTATCAAAGCGAGGTGAATTCATGTGAAGGCCGCATCAGCTGAACTGCTCAGGCTAGAGGGCATAACAAAGACATTCCCCGGCACCGTTGCGCTGGACGATGTATCATTTTCGGTAAACAGGCCGGAGATCCATGCGGTAGTCGGTGAAAACGGAGCGGGAAAGTCAACCCTGATGAACGTCATCTCGGGCAACCTTCAACCTGACAAAGGCGAGATCTATTTTGAGGGCCAAAAGGTAAAGATACGCTCGCCGAGGGATGCGCAGAATTTGGGGATCAGCATCGTTCACCAGGAACTTGCATTGTGTCCCCACTTGACGGTTGCCGAGAACATCTATATTGGGAGGCTTCCCCAAACCGCAGGGAAGATGGTGGATTACGATAGGCTCAACAGGATGTCCCAAGAGGTATTGTCGCTTTTTGACAGGGTTAACATAAAGCCGACGGATAGAGTGGCAGATTTAAACGTCGCCCAGCAGCAAATAGTTGAGATTGCCAAAGCCATTACGCTAAACTGCAAGCTTTTGATTTTGGATGAGCCCACATCGGCTTTGTCTGAAGCGGACGCAGCGGTTCTATTCAAGATAATAAAGGATTTGAAGGCCAAAGGCATCAGCATCCTTTACATATCCCACAGGCTTCGGGAAATATTTGAGCTGGCAGACAGGATAACGATATTGAGGGATGGGAAATATATTGCGACTTTAAACGCCGCTGAAACAAACCCCGATCAGGTGGTAAGCCTGATGGTTGGAAGGGAAATTAAGGAGATGTATCCGCCCAAGAGCAGCAAAATCGGGCGGGAGATATTCAGGGTAGAGAATATCAGCTCCGAAAAGGTCTACGACGTGTCGTTTGCCCTGCATGAGGGGGAGATTTTAGGGTTTGCAGGGCTGGTGGGTGCGGGCAGGACCGAGCTGGCTCAGACCATCTGCGGGATTTTGCCCCGCCGCAGCGGCGAAATTTATCTTGAAGGCAAGAGCCTCGAGATAAAATCGTTTGAAGACGCCATCAAAAACAGGATCGGATACGTCACCGAAGACAGAAAGCAGTTCGGGCTTTTCTTAAGGCTTCCCGTTGCCTACAACGTTTCTGCTATTCATCTCAAATATGACGGTAGTGGCCTTTTGATTGACAGGCAGGAGGAAAGGAACCTTACCCGGGAATTTGTCAAAAGGCTTAACATTAAGGCTACATCCTATTTGCAGCTCGTCATGAGCCTTTCCGGCGGCAATCAGCAAAAAGTAATGATAGCAAAATGGCTGGCCATAAATCCGAAGATTTTGATCCTTGACGAGCCGACGCGGGGAATAGACGTCGGAGCCAAGGCTGAGATACACAACCTTTTGAGGGAGCTTGCCCAAAACGGCATTGGAATCATTCTGATTTCCTCGGAGATGCCCGAGATCATCGGGATGTGCGACAGGGTCCTCGTCATGAGAGAGGGCAGGATAACGGGCGAGCTTTCGGGCCATCAGATTACTGAGGAAAACATCATGCAGCTTGCTGCACATAGATGAAATTCACATCAATAGGGGATAAGGGGGTAAAAAATATGTCTTTGCCCACGAATGCTACCACGAATAATGCTACTGCAAAAAATGCTTCTACGGATAATAGCCTGCTTGAGAAGCTCATGGGTTTTAGGGAGATGACGCTCATATTCATCATCATCGTCATCAGCATAATAGTTTCAATCCTGAGCCCGAACTTCTTGACAGGAGAAAACTTGATCACCACCGCTTTGGGCCTTGCGGCCGATGGAATACTGGCAATTGGGATGACGGTAGTGCTGGTTTCGGGCGGCGTTGACCTGTCGGTCGGCTCTGTCTTGAGCTTATCGGCCGTCATCGCGGGAGGCCTGTATTTAAGCTATGGCGTTGACATCTGGGTCGGTTCTTTGATAGCTCTCATAGTTTGTGTGTTGATCGGCCTCTTTAATGGATATTTCATTGCAAAAATCGGCATTCCACCCCTCATCGTAACTCTTGCCATGATGGGAATAGCAAGAGGCGCTTCTTACGTTTTGACCCAGGGGTCCCCCCTTTCGCTGTACGGCGATCTTAAGGGCTTTGACTTCTTAGGACAGGGAAGAATTCTGGGAATCCCATTTTTCATCCTGTTCTTTGTATTTCTCATCATCGTGTTTGATTTCTTGATGAGAAAATCGGCGCCCTTCAGGCTGGTATACTACGTAGGCAGCAATGAAAATGCAGCTAAATTGTCCGGCATAAACGTTCCAAAGGTAAAGATCGCTGTATATGTCCTCATGTCGGTCCTGGCGGGGATTGCCGGGATATTCACCCTTTCAAGATTTTCGGTGGCAGCGCCCACTGCGGGAACCGGCTCGGAGCTGAACGCAATTTCGGCCTGCGTAATTGGCGGCGCATCCCTGGCGGGCGGTGAAGGGACCGTCCTGGGAGCCATCCTGGGTACCATTCTGGTGGGAATCATCAATAACGCCCTGGTCCTTTTAAACGTCTCGGTTTACTGGCAGAACCTGGTAAGCGGAGTTATCTTAATCACGGCCGTTGTAATTGACTACATCTCTCACCAGAAGAGAAGCTAGGTTTTAACTCCTTTTAAAAAAAGAGGAGTTAAAATAAAAAGCCAAATTAAAATCAAAGGGGGGTTTAAATCCTCATGAAGGAAAACATTTATAAGTATCTATCCATCGCCTTGGCCGTTTTATTGGTCATTTCGCTGGTCTATATTTTTGCCTCCAGGTCAAGGCAAGTGGCCCAGGTAAGCAGCGGTGGGGTTTCAAAGCTGCAAGGTGATCCAAACGAGGAATACTACATGGTCACCTTTGTATCGGGCATCGAGTACTGGAAAGGCTGCTACAAGGGGATGAAGGCGGCGGCTGACCTGTATGGCGTAAAGGCTATCTATACCGGTGCACCCGAATTCGATGTCAACCAGCAGGTTACGGTTTTAGGCAGAACA
>NZ_VSCO01000137.1:0-4661 GCF_047459465.1 Caldicoprobacter sp.
GTGCTGGTGGTACATCCCAATTATTACGGCATGTGCAGCCATTTGAAGCAGATAGAAAGGGTTGTTCATGATAGAGGGAAGCTGTTGTTGGTGGATGAGGCTCATGGTGCTCATTTTGTCTTTCATCCTGATTTACCCCCTTCGGCCGGAGAGCTGGGAGCCGATATATGGGTTCAAAGCGCTCATAAGACGCTACCCGCTTTGACGCAGGGGGCATATCTCCATGTAAAGGGACCGCGGATTGATGAGAGGCGAGTAGCCCAGATTATAGCTATGTTACAGACCAGTAGCCCGTCCTATTTGATAATGGCTTCACTTGATTGGGCTCGGGCTCTGATGGAGGCAGAGGGCAGAAAGTTGATTGACAATTTGATTGAGGCGGTCCATCATGCAAAGGAGCAGCTACGAAGCCATCTAGGGCTTTTGACATTGGACGATTATGACAGGAGTGAAGAGGTGGAGGCGCTGGACCCTACACGGCTAGTACTGGATGTGCGCCCGCTTGGGATCACTGGCTATCAAGCCGAGAAGCTATTGAGAAGGGTTGGCGTGCAAGTTGAGATGAGCGACATACACCGCCTGGTACTCATATGTAGCGTAGCAGATGACAGGGCGGTTTTTGACGCCTTGGTTGAAAGATTGGCAAAGATGGCAGACGAGCTACCAGAACATAGGCTTGGCCCCTGTGTCGAATATAATGAGATGTCAATTTCCCAGGAAATACCGCAGCAAATGATGTCGCCCAGGGAAGCTTTTTATAGTATAATAGAAAACATACCTCTAAGAGAAAGCGTAGGCAGAATATGCGCAGGGGTCATAGGTGCTTATCCTCCGGGTGTACCTCGTTTTTGTCCCGGAGAGTTAATAGATAAAGAAGGAATAGATGAGCTTTTGTACATACAGCGACAAGGAGGTTCTCTTTTTGGGCTTGTAGAGGGTCATCTAGTCCCAGTGGTAAGCGAATAGCATGGAGAGAGGGTTGGTTATGGCAGGGATTTTTATCACTTTTGAAGGCCCGGATGGGGCAGGGAAAACTACCCAGGTTATGCTTCTGGAGCGGCATTTACGGCAAAAAGGCTATGATGTGCTGGTGACCCGTGAGCCGGGTGGAACACCCGTAGGGGAGGAAATACGCAAGCTTCTGCTCAACCGCAGCCATCAAGATATGGATGCCTTAACTGAGATGTATTTGTATGCAGCATCACGTGCCCAGCATGTAAGGCAAGTCATAAAGCATGCCCTTGATAAGGGCATAGTGGTGTTGTGCGATAGATTTATCGATTCCAGCATAGCCTACCAGGGATTTGGAAGAGGATTGGGCATGGATGTGGTAGAAGCGGTAAACAGATACGCGTTGGGAGATATCCTGCCTGATTTGACGATTTTTCTAAACATTCGGCCTGAAGAGGCTTTAGCAAGAGGCCGTATGAGGTTAAAAGAGGTGGACCGGCTAGAAAGCGAGAAATTGGAATTTCACCAGCGCGTTTACCAGGGCTTCCTCATTTTACAGGAAAGGTATGCACAGCGCATCAAAGAGGTAGATGCTTCAAGGAGCATTGAGGAGGTATTTAAACAAGTTCTGGAGCTGGTAGAATATTTGCTATCATGTAAAAAATAGGATATAATATAGCTAAGCAAGTCAAAAAGGGGGGATGAGCAGTGAAGCTCATAATTGCCGTGGTGCAGGATGAGGATGCTCAGAAGCTGATTTCTACCTTGATGAATGAGGGATTTGGGGTCACCAAGCTGGCTACTACAGGAGGTTTTTTGAGGGCAGGAAATACCACCTTGCTGATCGGTACCGAAAAAGAGAGGGTTGAATTAGCTCTATCCCTCATTGAGAAAGTGTGCAAGAGCAGGAAGCAGATAGCCACATCGCCTTCACCCGTGTCAGGTACCACAGGAGTATATATGCCCTATCCCATTGAAGTAACAGTAGGCGGAGCTACCGTTTTTGTCCTGGATGTGGAGGAGTTCAAGAAGATTTGAGCTAAGTATAACATTTCGGGGAGATAAAGGTAGCTATGAGAATAAGGGATGCTGTGGTTAAAGACAAGGAAATGAGTTTAAACAGCTTAAGGAGAGAGAATTATCCGGGTAAAATACACAGCACAAGTTTTAACGGAATAATACACGATACCCAGGAAAAGTTAATTGAACAAGAGCTGTCACTGCTTATGGAGGAGATCAGGCAGCAGGAGGAAAAGCTGATCAAGCATCTTACTCTTGCTGAAGTCATTCGCTACAGAAAGTTGGTGTCAAAGTTTTTATCCATGGTTGTAAGCAATATGTATCAATTCGTAAAGCATGACCACTTCAATAGCCAGGGCAGGCATGAGATATATGCTATAGTAAACAAGGTCAATCAAAAATTAGAGGAGCTAGTGAAGCGAGTGCTTTATTCAGACAGGGATAAGCTCAAGATATTATCCCTGATAGATGATATTCGAGGGCTGTTGATAGACTTATTCTATTGAGAGGTTTGAAGAAAGGTTTGAACAGACCATGAACTTTTCAGACGTAATAGGCCAATCATCTGTAGTCAAGAGGTTAAAACAGATCATCGAAAGCCAAAGGATAGGCCATGCTTATCTGTTGGTTGGCCCGGAAGGAATAGGGAAAAAGACCCTAGCCAATATATTTGCTCGAGGGATTATGTGCACATCACATGGACAGAGGCCTTGTGATGTGTGCCGTTCATGCAGGCAATTCAATTCGGGGAATCATCCTGATGTATATCGGGTTCAAAAAGGGGATAAAGGCAGTATAGGCGTGGAGCAAATAAGAGATCTGCTGGACGATATACACCTTAAACCTTATGAGTCCAGCCGCAAGGTTTATATAATTGAGGATGCTCACGCCATGACTGCACAGGCTCAAAATGCTTTTTTAAAGACTTTGGAAGAGCCTCCTTTTTTTGCCACAATTATTTTGCTCGCAGAAAGGGCCAACGAGCTACTGCCTACCATACTGTCCCGCTGTCAGGTATTTCGTATGCAAAAGCTTACAAGAGAAGAAGTGTGTACCATCATAGTTAAGAACTTGGGCATACCTAAGGAAAAGGCTATGTTGTTTGCCGGCCTTTCCGATGGGATTCCGGGTAAAGGATTACAGCTAGCGGGCTCACAGGAGTTCCATCAGATGCGAAACGATGTTTTCAAATTTCTTGAGGGAATTTTTGATTATAGTGATATAGAAAAGATGGCCCAGTGGGAGCTTTTTAACCAATATAAGGACAGGATCGACGAAATACTGGACATGTTGGTCATATGGTTCAGGGATGTGCTGGCATATAAGGAGACCGGGGATTTTGGGTTGGTTATCAACATCGATAAGCTGCCCATGATAGAAAAACAAGCCTCCTTATTTACATTGAGTCGTATAAGGAGTATCATTGAAAGTATAGAACGCACTCGAAGGATGCTGAAAGGAAATGTCAACTTTCAATTAGCCATAGAGAATTTGCTGCTAAACATATAGGGAGGTGATTTTTATACAGACAGTAGTAGGGGTCAGATTCAAGAGAGCAGGCAAGATATATTACTTTGACCCCAATGACATAGAGCTTAACCGCGGTGACCACGTGATAGTGGAGACAGCCCGTGGAATAGAATATGGGGAAATAGTCGTACCACCAAAGCAAGTTCCCGAGGAAGATATAGTCCCTCCCTTAAAAAAAGTCATTAGAAAGGCTACTGAAGAGGATGAGCAGAAAGTACGAGAAAACAAAGAAAAGGAAGTTAAAGCCTTTGAAATATGTTTAAGGGAGATTGCCAAGCACAACCTTCCTATGAAGCTGGTGGGAGTCGAATACACTTTTGATAATAACAAGCTCATATTCTATTTTACCGCTGAAGGGAGAGTGGATTTCCGCGAGCTGGTTAGGGATTTGGCAGCTATTTTTAGGACAAGGATAGAGCTCAGGCAGATTGGCGTACGCGATGAAGCCAAGATGATAGGAGGGCTAGGCCCTTGTGGCAGAGATATGTGTTGTTGCACTTTCCTGGGGGATTTTCAACCTGTATCTATTAAAATGGCAAAGGAACAAAAGCTTTCGCTTAATCCGGCTAAAATATCTGGCGTGTGTGGACGACTTATGTGTTGTTTGAAGTTCGAACAGGATTTTTACGAGGATGTATTAAGGCGAATGCCAAAAGTGAACAAGGAAGTATTGACGCCTGATGGGAAAGGCATTGTGGTGGATATAAATGTGCTGTTTGAGAAAGTCAAGGTAAAGTTGATTCAGGATGATGACAATGTAGAAGTCAGAGAATATTCTCCCGATGAGGTAGAATTGTTAGACGAGGATCAAGGCGAAGATGCCTTAAAAGAGATAAGTGAGATACAAGAAGATTTAAGTGAGGTGGATGAAGAGTTGAGGTCGTTGATAGAGGAATATGATGAATGAAAAAAATCTTGCAATTTTGGGTATTGATGATAGAATATAAGGTGTTTGTTGCGGGGGTTTCAATGTAAGGAGGTGAGGGTAGATGGCCTATAGGATTACTGAGGAATGCATCGCATGTGGGGCTTGCCAATCCGAGTGTCCGGTTGATGCCATCTCCGAAGGTGATGACATCTATGTTATAGATCCGGATGCTTGCATAGAGTGTGGCGCATGCGCCGATGTTTGCCCTGTGGGTGCTCCTCAACAGGAATAA
>NZ_VSCO01000017.1:0-20301 GCF_047459465.1 Caldicoprobacter sp.
TAGGAATCGTTTGAGGAGGGTATCTTGTGGATAAGTGGGATAAGAGGTTTATGGAGGTAGCAGAGCTTATTGCCAATTGGTCTAGCTGTTATCAGCCCAACAGGAAAATAGGGGCGGTCATTGTAAAGAATAAACGCATTTTGACCACCGGTTACAACGGCGCTCCTTCGGGATATACCAGCTGCGTTGAAAAAGGAGAGTGTTTAAGGAGAAAGGCAAACATACCTTCCGGAACCCATCACGAGTACTGCTATGCGGTTCATGCCGAACAAAATGCCATTGCGCAAGCGGCCAAGATGGGAATATCGGTTGATGGCGCCACCATGTACTGTACCCACCAGCCCTGCGTCATATGCGCCAAGCTCATAATCAACAGCGGCATAAAGAGGGTTGTATATAAACACCCTTATCCAGATGACTTGGCTGTGCACATACTGACGGCGGTTGGCGTAAGCCTGGAACAGTACCAGGAGTAATCATTCTTTACTGGCCGATATCAGTCCATAAATTTCCCTGTGAGCTTTTGTATGGTACGGGCAAGCGAGTCTTTTGCGCTTCCTAAGGGTTTGTCCTGATTGCGGTAGTCGAATTTGTTGATGAACTGGGACAGTTCCTGCTCCAGGTTATGAAAGGACCTGATCTGTAGCGGAATTACATCGGACAGCCAGAGAGCTTGTTTATTCGAAGGCATGGTCTCTCTGGCTATTTTTATGGTCAGGGCCAGGTGTTTAAGGCAAAAGCCCTTTGAAGACTCAAAAATTTTTTTGAACTCCTTATCTGTATCCCACAGATAGAGGATTGTGTAGGCATATCGGTTCATGGTATCTGACATCCGGTTGCAGATTATACACTGATGATGCTGTGCGTTAAGCCATTCCTCAAATTGGACTGTAAGCTGTTGCATATCTTTTTTTCCTTTGATTAGGTTGCTCAGTGCGAAGGCGCCCATGGCTTTACTTGCTTTTAAGATCCCATTGCAGCGCTGCTGGAATTTCTCCATAAACTCTTTGAGATGGGTATGGGTCATTAAAGCCAGACCCAAACGATTTTGAGCGTCATACAGCAATTGAAAGTGGTGAGGGCAAAACCCGGTTTTATTGACCTCTATCCGGGTATCGGGTTCCATTACCGAACCGCCGAGAAAGGATTCAACGTAACTTGCCTCTATCCTGTTTTCCAGGTTGCATAAGGGGCATTCTCCTCCTTGATGATAGGCATCCCATACGGGAATGGTATCGATGTGGTATTTCATGGCTTACCTCCATCCATCATAATAGAAAGTTCTGGGTATCATTTTATCATAAATCAGGTGGACCTGCCATAGATATAAGTAAGTATAAATTTATCTTGGGATTTTAAATCAAAGGAGGAATCCTTATGCGTTACTCACGGTTAAGGAGGAGAAACCGGCGGCGTTACACTTGGGTACTCTTTTTGGGGCTTTTACTGTTTTTGGCTTTATATATAGGATCAGCCGGTGCAGCTGGCAATTTTATAAGCCGGATAATTACATCCTTTTTGGACGACGTTGCCGATACTAACCAGGGCCAAGACAATGCATCCGTTGAAGTACCTGATACCCATCTTACTGTTCCCGATGGAGGCGATGGCTCTTCTGATGAAAGCCCCAATGGAAGCTCTGATTCCATCCAGAAGGTGACGGAACAGCTTAACATAGACCCTTTTAATCTGTATGCCATACAGCTGGGCGCCTTCACAAGTAAAGAAAATGCTGAAGCGGCTGCTCGAGAAATTCAAGCGAAAGGAGCTGCAGGGTATATTTTATATGATAAGTATTTTCGCGTTTTGGCTATGGGGTATGCTTCCCAGGATGATGCCCAAAAGGTAAAGCAGCAGCTGGGAGAGGAGGGGATAGAAAGTCAGATATATTCCATTTTGGTGCCCGGCGTGAATATGGAGATAACCGCCTCTGCAGAAAAAGTGAGCAGCATCAAAACTGCTTTTTCAACTTGGATTGATAGAACCAAGGCTTTGGAAGACATGGTGAAAAAACTGGATACTTCGGCCATATCGGTAGAGGATGCCAAAAAGGGCATAGAAGCCACCATTGACGAGTTTGACTCTATCCTTGAGCAGCTCAAAGCGTATTCGGCCACACAGGAGAGCAACCATGTATTGGCTGGTCTTCAGCGGCTTTATCAAGAAGGCATCGAAAGCTTAAGCAAAATATTTGAAGGAAATGTTTCGGACAGGGTAGCCAATTCGTCAAAAATAAAGTATACTTATATTGATATGGTTTACAGGTACAAGCAGTATATAGATAGCATAACCGGCGAATAAGGAGGATCCAGTAATTTGAAGATACAGGAGATATGCAATTTGCTTAATGCTACTGTCTTAGCAGGCCAAGAGTTGCTAGACAGAGAAGTATTTTCGGCCTGCGCATCAGACCTCATGAGCGATATATTATCCTATGTGAAAAATCAAACCATATTGCTTACTGGTCTCACCAATGCTCATGTCATTAAGATGGCTGAATTTCTGGAGGTTACTGCCATAGTGTTTGTGGGCGGTCGAATGCCTGCCGATGAAGTGGTGGATATGGCCAGAAATATGGGAATTGCGGTGCTAGCCACAAAATATACCATGTATGAGGCATGTGGAAGGCTATACAGTGCGGGATTACCTGGCTGTACGAGGGAATCATGATATGAAGGATGACTATTATTCCATTGAACAGGTATTCCGCATTAAAGCCTGGGATTTTGCTTCAGCAGGGGAGGCTTCCAGCCAAATAAAGAAAATATTGAAGCAGCTGGGGATTGATCCCGCTCTGACTCGGCGGGTTACCATAGCGGCCTATGAGGCTGAGATGAATTTGATAATACATTCAGTGGGTGGAGAGATGAGGCTTAAGGTAACCCCTCAATTCATTATCGTGACAGCGGAGGATAGGGGTCCTGGCATCCCGGATATAGCTTTGGCCATGCAGGAGGGGTACTCTACAGCACCAGAGATAGCTAGAGAGTTGGGGTTTGGTGCGGGGATGGGGCTTCCCAACATTAAACGCTGTGCTGATCGGTTAAACATCCAATCCAGTGTGGGAAAGGGAACGCTCCTGGAGATGTATTTTGACATAAAAGCAGGGTGATGGAATTGAAGGAATATTATCATTCGGTTACCTTGAGGAAGGACAAGTGCAGGGGATGTACCAACTGTATAAAAAGATGCCCTACCGAAGCTATAAGGGTGAGGGATGGCAAGGCCAGGATAATTGCAGAGAGGTGTATAGACTGCGGGGAGTGCATAAGGGTATGTCCCTATCATGCAAAAGTAGCCGTTACAGACCCTTTATCCTCTATAGAGAGATTTCGATACCGCATAGCGCTGCCGGCTCCAACTTTGTATGGGCAGTTCAAGGACATGGTAGATCCCAATGCAATTCTGATAGCCCTTAAAAAAATTGGTTTTGACTACGTGTATGAGGTTGCCAGAGGAGCAGATTATGTGACAGCTTTTGTTAAAGAGGCGCTTAAGGACCCACAACGTAAAAGGCCTTTCATATCTTCAGCATGTCCCGCTATTGTTAGGCTCATTCAGGTACGTTTTCCCGAGTTGATAGACAATATAGTAGACGTTGATTCGCCTATGGAGATTGCTGCACAGCTTGCACGGATGGAATTTTGTGAAAAATGTGGTGTAAAGCCCGAAGATGTGGGAGTGTTTTTCATTACGCCTTGCGCAGCCAAGATGACCAGCATTCGTAACCCGGTAGGCAGGAAAAAGTCTTCAGTCGATGGCGCTATTTCCATCCAGGAGATATACGGCCCGCTCTATAATCAGCTAAGCAAGCTGAAAGACGAAGAGGTTGTCCAAATAGCATCGCCATTTGGGGTGGGCTGGGCCAACTCGGGAGGAGCATGCGCCTCGCTAGGGATTGATAGTTACCTGGCGGTGGACGGCATACAGAATGTCATACGAGTGCTGGAAGAGATAGAGGATGAAAAGCTGACCGACTTGGAGTATTTTGAAGGCCTGGCCTGTCCCGGAGGGTGCGTAGGCGGCCCGCTTACGGTTGAAAACGGATTTGTAGCTAAAAACCGCATAAGGAAGCTGGCAGAAAAGGCAAGGGGCAAACCGGTGCCCGAAGATGCTTTACAAGCGGTTGCGCCAAAGATACAGTGGCGGTTTAGCGAAAAGATACTGCCCAAACCCGTTATGAAGTTGGATGACGATATAGTGGAAGCCATGAAGAAGATGGAAACCATAAAGAGGATATACGAAACCCTGCCAGGACTTGATTGCGGTTCCTGCGGTTCGCCCAGCTGTCGAACTTTGGCAGAGGACATAGTGAGAGGTTACGCTTCTGAGATGGACTGCGTCTTTAAATTGAGGGAAAAAGTAAAACAGCTTGCGCAGGAGATGATTGAGCTTTCCGAAAAGATTCCGGGAGGGAGAAAAGAAACAGAAAGGCAGGAGTGAACTATCATGAAGGTATCGCAAATGGTGGAGGCTTTATCCCTTAAGGTGTTGGCTGGAGAAAGGTTTTTGGATCGAGAGGCGGAAAGCGGCTATTGCTGCGACCTCTTGAGCAGGGTGATGGCTAAAGGGAAAAAGGGAATGGCATGGATTACGGTGCAGACCCATATGAACATAGTGGCGGTGGCCGCACTGGTTGAGATGGCCTGTGTCATAATTCCAGAAGGCATAGAGGTTGATCGAAAAGTTTTGGACAAGGCTGAGGAGGAGGGGATCATAGTGCTTTCTTCCGATTTAACGGCTTTTGAGTTGGCGGGTAAGCTGTATCAGATGGGTATTACACCTGTCTGTGAGGCCGTAGATTAATGTTTGTTATAGATTGAAATGGATTGCAATGGATAAGGCTATTGGTATGTATGAAATGATGCGGCCGGTATTTCAAGGAGGCAAGAGGCGCTGTATGCCATGGTTGCTATAGCTGTTTATGTGATGTGGCCGGCGAAAGGTGTATGATGGCTTCTTGAGCATGTGGCTGCTTTTTTTAATATTATTAAGGAGAAAAAGCATATGAAAATAGCCATTGACCTTCATATACATTCGGCGTTGTCTCCCTGTGCTGATGATGATATGACGCCCAATAATATAGTAAATATGGCCATTTTAAAGGGACTGGATGCCATAGCCGTAACTGACCACAACAGCTGTGACAACGTGCAGGCCGTCATGAATGTCGCGGACGGCCGCATTTTGGTGCTACCAGGTATGGAGGTGCAGACAAAAGAGGATGTTCATCTGCTGTGCTACTTTGAAGATATAGAAGGACTGCTGGATTTTGATGCATGTATCCGCCATTTCATGCCTCAGGTGCCCAATGTTCCGCACCTCTTCGGCAATCAGTATATAATGGACCAAAATGATCAAATCATAGGCGAGAGGAAGGAACTGCTGCTCTCCTCCCTTGACCTGTCCGTTGAACAGATAGTACAGCTGGTCATCCAAAGAGGCGGGGTTGTGGTGCCAGCTCATATCGATCGCCCTTCTTATAGCATCATCTCTCAGCTTGGATTTATCCCACCAAATTTAGGTTTTAACGTCTTGGAATTTTTGAAGTTTGACACGAATTACACAATATATTATCGAGGATATAAGCATATCTATTCTTCAGATGCCCATCAACTCGGTCAAATATTGGAAAGAGAGATGTTAATTGACATATATAATGTATCATTAACTGATATTATACAGTGGTTAAAAGGATTTACTGTTATTTAACAGTGTTTATAACAAAAAAATTTTGTAACAAAATTCGTTAAAATAATAGCAAATACTCTTGATTATAATGTGATTATATGAGATAATAACACTTGTTAAACAGCATCCATGATTAGTGTTGTTTAATATATAAATTGCAATGAATTGTAGATAAAAAGGTGGCAGCTTATCTGTAGAACAAATAACAGCAGTTTTAAGTATACAAATTAAAATGCCGATTTTACGGGAGCAAATTTTAACATGAAGGAATATGGGAGGGAGAGATAGCTATGGCGGCATCTGTTTTGACGGAAAATAAAGAAAAGTTAGAAGAATTTAAAAAGGTAATTGAGGAGTATAAGGGCAAAGAAGGGCCCCTTATGCCTATACTGCAGAAAGCCCAGGAGATATTTGGCTGCCTGTCTTTAGATGTGCAGAACTATATAGCGGAGGAACTTAATATTCCGATAACCGATGTATATAGTGTGGCCACTTTTTATGCACAGTTTACCTTAAAGCCAAAGGGCAAATATAAGATCGGGGTGTGCATGGGAACGGCCTGCTACGTAAAGGGTTCGCAAAAAGTGCTGGATAAGCTGCAGGAAATCCTGAAAATCAAGGCGGGTGATACCACTGACGATGGCAAGTTTACATTGGAAGCTACGCGATGCCTGGGAGCCTGCGGACTGGCACCGGTTATGATGATAAACGACCATGTATATGGCAGGCTTAAGCCCGAAGACGTGGAAGGGATAATCGCCCAATATAAGGATGAATAGGAATGGAAGATATTTCCCTTTATATGCTGGATCTGGTCCAGAACTCTATTGCGGCTGGGGCCACCATTATCGAGATATCGGTAATCGAGGACGTGCAAAATGATAAGCTTATACTGAGCATCAAGGATAACGGCCGGGGGATGGATCCTCAAATGGTTAAGAAAATTACCGATCCTTTCTATACGACGCGGACTACCCGAAGGGTGGGCTTAGGGTTGGCATTTGCGGAGGCGGCCGCTCAGGCGTGCGATGGAGGGATTTATATATCTTCTCAACCAGGGAAGGGCACAGAGGTGCGGGTGGAGTTCAAATATCATCACATTGACCGTCCGCCTCTGGGCAGGATAGATCAGACCATAGCAGCGTTGGTGGCCTGCAATCCGTCGATAGAGTTTGTATACACTCACATTGCTCCTGGAGGGAGGCTGCGTTTTGATTCCAGGGAGGTCCAGCAAAGGCTTGAAGGATTGCCCATCGACCATCCCGATGTGGTGGAGTGGATCAGGGAGTATATAGGGGAAGGCATTGATGAAATAAGCGGAGGTGGAGGAGTATGAAATCTTTGAAAGAGTTAGAGGAGATAAGGCAACGGGCTTTGGAGTCCGTTAATTTGAGAAAAGAGAGAAACGGCACAAGGATAGTTGTTGGAATGGGGACCTGCGGGATTGCCGCGGGTGCGAGGCCGGTGCTTTTAGCGTTTTTAGAAGAGGTGAAAAAGAGAAATCTTCAAGATGTCATTGTTACCCAGACGGGTTGTATAGGGATGTGCCGTTTCGAACCCATGGCCGAGGTTTACAAGCCCGGTGAAGACAAGGTGACTTATGTTAAGCTGACGCCCGAAAAGGTAAGGCGAATTGTGGCCGAGCACATTGTAAATGGTAGGCCGGTAACAGAGTTCACCATTGGTGCTGCTGACCAGCAATGATGTGTTTGTGAGGAGGTAGATAACATGGAACTTTATCGTGCACATGTACTGGTGTGCGGAGGAACCGGCTGTACTTCCTCCGGATCCGTAGGTATTATCGATAGATTTAACCAGGAACTTGAAAAGCATCATATACAGAACGAGGTTAAGGTGGTAAGGACGGGGTGTTTTGGCCTGTGCGAGGTAGGGCCTATCGTAATTGTCTATCCCGAAGGCGCTTTTTACAGCCGCGTCAAGGTTGAGGACGTACCTGAAATCGTCGAGGAGCACCTGGTTAAGGGAAGAATCGTCAAGCGACTACTATACCATGACAGCGTAGCTGAGGATCAGACCATCAAGTCGCTGGATGAAGTGGGATTCTATAAAAAGCAGATGAGAGTAGCCCTTAGGAACTGCGGCGTCATCGATCCGGAGAATATAGAAGAGTACATTGCCGTGGATGGCTATAAGGCCCTGGGCAAAGTGCTAACAGAGATGACGCCCGAACAGGTGATAGAGATCATTAAAGCATCAGGATTGAGAGGAAGAGGCGGCGCTGGGTTCCCCACAGGTCTCAAATGGGAGTTTACGCGAAAAGCGCCGGGAGATAAGAAATTTGTCTGCTGCAACGCCGACGAAGGCGACCCAGGAGCTTTCATGGATCGAAGTATCCTAGAGGGCGACCCTCATAGCGTCATCGAAGCTATGGCCATTGCGGGATATGCAGTGGGGGCTGACCAAGGTTACATTTACGTCCGTGCAGAATACCCGATAGCCGTTAAGCGCTTGACCATAGCTATAGCCCAGGCAAGGGAATATGGCTTGCTGGGGAAGGATATATTTGGAACCGGTTTTAACTTTGATATAGAGCTACGCCTTGGTGCAGGGGCATTTGTGTGCGGCGAGGAGACAGCCCTCATGGCTTCTATCGAAGGGCGAAGGGGTGAGCCGAGGCCAAGGCCACCATTCCCGGCGGTAAAAGGGGTCTTTTCAAAGCCTACCCTTCTTAACAACGTTGAGACGTATGCTAATATTCCAGTGATCATCCTGAAGGGGCCGGAGTGGTTCAGCTCCATAGGGACTGAAAAGAGCAAAGGAACCAAGGTGTTCGCTCTGGGAGGAAAGATCAATAACACCGGTTTAGTGGAAATACCCATGGGTACCACCTTGCGCGAAATCGTATATGAAATTGGCGGCGGTATCCCCGGCGGCAAGAAATTTAAGGCTGCTCAAACGGGTGGTCCATCCGGCGGTTGTATACCGGCTGAGTACCTGGACACGCCCATTGACTATGAATCCCTTACTCAGATTGGATCCATGATGGGATCGGGTGGCCTTATCATAATGGATGAGGATACCTGCATGGTTGACATCGCGAGGTTCTTCCTTGATTTCACTGTGAGCGAGTCCTGCGGCAAATGTCCGCCCTGCCGTATTGGTACCAGAAGGATGCTTGAAATATTGGACAGAATCGTAAGCGGCAAAGGCCAAGAAGGGGACATCGAGAAGTTGGAGCTTCTTGCTAAGAATATAAAGGCATCTGCTCTGTGCGGTTTGGGACAAACGGCGCCCAATCCGGTATTGAGTACCATCCGCTATTTCAGGGACGAGTACGAAGCACACATAAAGGAGAAGCGTTGTCCGGCAGGGGTCTGTCAGGCGCTGTTGCAGTATGTCATTATTCCTGAACTGTGTAAAGGCTGTGGATTGTGTGCTAGGAACTGTCCGGTAGGCGCCATATCGGGTGAGCTCAAAAAGCCCTATAGCATAGACCCCGACAAGTGCATCAAGTGCGGCGTATGTATGGAAAAATGTCGGTTTAACGCCGTTAAAAAGCAGTGAGTGTATTTTGGAGAGGAAAGGGAGTGAGAGACATGGAAATGGTCAAAGTCACTATAGACGGTGTCCAGGTTGAGGTTCCCAAGGGAAGCACTGTCCTGGAAGCTGCTCGACTTGCCAATATAGATATACCAACCCTGTGCTATTTAAAAGGAATAAACGAGATCGGGGCTTGCAGGATGTGCGTTGTGGAAGTGAAAGGCGCTAGGGCCCTGCAGGCCGCCTGTGTCTATCCAGTTTCCGATGGTATGGAAGTGAGGACCAATACTCCTGCTGTCCGTGAAGCCAGAAGGGTCAACCTGGAACTCATTCTCTCCAACCATGATCGAAACTGTTTGACCTGCGTACGCAACCAGAATTGCGAACTTCAGGAATTGGCCCAAAAGCTGGGCATAAATGAGATCAGGTTTGAGGGAGAGCGCATTGATTATCCCATAGACGATTTTTCGCCCTCCATAGTGCGTGATCCAAATAAGTGTATCCTGTGCCGGCGCTGCGTGTCGGTATGCAGAAACGTTCAGGGCATAGGCGTCATTGGGGTCAGCGAAAGAGGTTTTAATACAATCGTTTCGCCGGTGTTCGGCATGAGCCTTAACGAAGTACCCTGTATTTACTGCGGGCAGTGCATCGAAGCCTGTCCGGTGGGCGCTCTTAAGGAAAAGGACGACACCGAGAGAGTATGGGAAGCATTGAACAATCCCGAGCTCCATGTGGTGGTACAAACTGCGCCGGCAGTGCGCGTAGCCCTTGGGGAAGAGTTTGGCATGGAAATGGGCACCATCGTTAAGGGCAAGATGGTGGCTGCCCTCAGGCGACTGGGATTTGATAAGGTGTTTGATACCGACTTTGGCGCTGATCTGACCATAATGGAAGAGGGCACCGAACTGATAAATAGGCTTAAGAACGGCGGGAAGCTCCCCATGATCACTTCCTGCAGCCCGGGGTGGGTCAAATACTGCGAACACTATTTCCCTGAGTTTCTGGATAATCTGTCAACCTGCAAATCGCCTCACCAGATGGTAGGCGCTATGATCAAGTCCTATTACGCCGAGAAAAACGGCATCGACCCGTCCAAGATATTTGTGGTCTCAATAATGCCATGTACCGCCAAGAAGTTTGAGGCTACGCGTCCCGAGCTCAGCGCTACCGGTTATCCCGATGTTGACGTCGTGCTGACCACTCGTGAGCTTGCCAGGATGATCAAACAGGCTGGCATAGACTTTGTAAATCTTCCCGACGAGGAATTTGATTCCTTCTTTGGCGATTCCACCGGAGCGGGCGTTATATTCGGCGCAACCGGCGGCGTGATGGAGGCAGCCCTCAGGACGGTATTCGAGATAGTGACGGGCAAGCCGCTGGAAAATGTGGAGATAACAGAGGTGCGCGGGCTGGAAGGTGTTAAAGAGGCAGAAATCTCCATGGGAGACATGACCATAAGGGCGGCGGTAGCCCATGGCACGGCCAATGCTAAAGCTCTTCTTGAAAAAGTGAAAGCCGGCGAGAAAGAATATCACTTTATCGAGATAATGGCATGTCCCGGTGGCTGTGTCAACGGAGGTGGCCAGCCCATAGTCAAGGCCAAGGACAGGATGGACGTAGATCCCAGGCAGGTAAGGGCTTCCGCCATCTATCAGGAAGACAGAAACCTGCCTCTCAGGAAGTCCCATGAAAATCCCTCGGTTAAGAGGTTGTATGAGGAGTATTTAGGCCAGCCCAATAGCCATAAGGCACATGAGCTGTTGCATACCCACTATGTACCAAGGAAGAAGTATTTATAATAATTTTGATAAAAAGATTGGACAGAGAAGGGGTCCATACCAAATCTTTGGTATGGGCCTTTTTTAGTATGAAAAGCTTTTTGTGCAATATGTACAAATTTTGGGATTGTGTATGGCTTAAACAATAGAATTTTTTCGTTGATCTTGGTTAATGTTACTTTAAATATTGACTAATAATATTTAATATAATAACATGATTTGTAGAATAGACAAACAAATGAGAAGGGAGTGCACGTTTATGGCATATTTTGATAACATCAAGTCCGTCACTTATGAAGGTCCTGATTCTAAGAATCCTCTTGCATTTAAGCATTATAACCCTTCTGAAGTTATCATGGGAAAGACGATGGAGGAGCACTTGAGGTTTTCGGTGGCTTATTGGCATACCTTTACCGGTACCGGTTCTGATCCCTTCGGAGAAAAGAACATGATTCGTCCCTGGGACAAGTATACAGGAATGGATTTGGCCAAGGCTAGAGTAGAAGCGGCCTTTGAATTTTTCGAAAAGCTGAATGTGCCGTTCTTCTGCTTCCATGACCGCGATATTGCTCCCGAAGGCGATACCCTGGCTGAAACCAATAAGAATTTGGATGTCATAGTATCCATGATAAAAGAGTACATGAAGACCAGCAAAGTGAAGCTTTTGTGGAACACGGCCAATCTATTTAGCCATCCTAGGTATGTGCATGGGGCTGCAACATCCTGCAATGCCGACGTGTTTGCGTATGCGGCGGCCCAGGTCAAGAAGAGCCTTGAAATAGCTGTAGAGCTGGGCGCTGAGAACTTCGTATTCTGGGGCGGCAGAGAAGGATATGAGACGCTACTAAACACCGATATGAAATTGGAGCTGGATAATCTGGCCAGGTTCTTACATATGGCGGTTGAGTATGCGAAGGAAATTGGTTTTAAAGGACAGTTCTTAATAGAGCCCAAGCCGAAGGAACCCACCAAACACCAGTATGATTTCGATGCGGCAACCGTTATTGCCTTCCTGCAGCATTATGGTTTGAAGGACTATTTCAAGCTGAACATTGAGGCCAACCATGCTACGCTGGCAGGGCATACTTTTGAGCACGAGCTCAGGGTGGCAAGCATATACGGCATGCTAGGCTCCATCGATGCAAACCAGGGAGACCTGCTTTTGGGCTGGGATACCGACGAATTTCCCACTGATCTGTATATGACCACCTTTGCGATGTATGAGATATTGAAGGCCGGAGGCTTTACAACGGGTGGTATCAATTTCGATGCCAAAGTAAGGCGTGGCTCCTTTGAACCCGAAGACCTGTTCTATGCTCATATTGCAGGTATGGACTCCTATGCCATAGGGTTAAAAGTTGCGGCAAAGCTGATAGAGGATAAGGTAATAGACAAGTTTATAGAAGAGCGTTACAGCAGTTACAGGAGCGGCATTGGGTTGGATATTGTCAGCGGAAAGGCCAACTTTAAGACGTTAGAGCAGTATGCACTGCAAAATCCTGTAATCAAAAACCGTTCCGGAAGGCAGGAAGTTATAAAGGCCTTGATCAACGAGTACCTGTTGAGCGTTAAATAATTGGCGTTTACCTGTTAAGGGGGATGGGGTTATATTTATTATCTTTGTAACAGAGGAGGGTCTTGGATGGGCGAGCCTTTATACAAGGATAAAAACCAGCCTATTGAAAAACGGGTTGAGGATCTGCTTTCCCGAATGACGCTGGATGAAAAAATAGCCCAACTTAGCGCGGTATGGGTGTACGAAGTGTTGGATGGCACAAAATTTTCGCCTGATAAAGCTGCTTCCAGAATTGGACATGGTATTGGCCAAATTACGCGCATTGCTGGTGCCAGCAATTTGGACCCGGAATCCTGCGCCAGAATAGCAAATGAGATACAGAGATATCTGATAGAAAATACTCGCCTCGGAATTCCGGCTATTGTACATGAAGAGTCGTGCAGCGGTTTTATGGCAAAGGGAGCCACTTGTTTCCCACAAACGATCGGCGTAGCCAGCAGCTGGAACCCTGAACTGGCTAGGGCCATAGGAGAAGTGATAAGGACGCAGATGAGAGCGGCAGGGGCCCATCAAGCTTTGGCCCCCTTGCTGGATGTGACGCGGGACCCCAGATGGGGCAGAACGGAGGAGACGTTTGGTGAGGACCCATACCTGGTGGCTCAAATGGGCATTGCCTATATTAACGGTCTGCAGGGTGAGGGCTTGCACGATGGCATTATGGCTACAGGGAAACATTTTGTGGGCTATGGGATGTCGGAAGGCGGTATGAACTGGGCACCGGCGCATATTCCTGAACGGGAATTGCGCGAGGTATATCTATTCCCCTTTGAAGCAGCCGTAAAAGAAGCCAAACTGGCTTCCATCATGCCGGCTTATCATGAGATAGATGGGATACCGTGTCACGCTTCAAAGTGGTTACTTAAAGATATACTGCGTGATGAATGGGGCTTTGAAGGATTGGTAGTTTCCGATTATTTTGCCATCAACATGCTATATAAATACCATAGGCTTAATCCTGATAAGGTATTGGCAGCTAAGAATGGCATAGAATCGGGGGTGGATATAGAGCTGCCCAGCACCGATTGCTACGGTGAGCCTTTGAAGACCGCAGTTGAGCAGGGACTTCTTTCTGAAGAGGTCATTGACAGGGTTGTGGCGCGAATTTTAGAGCACAAGTTCAGGTTGGGATTGTTCGATAATCCATATGTCGAGCCTGCCAAGACCAAAACTGTGTTTGAAACCCCCGAGCAACGTCAGCTGGCTCGAAAGGTGGCACAGGAATCGATAGTGTTGTTGAAGAATGAGAATAACCTCTTGCCGTTGAGCAAAGATGTACGTTCAATAGCGGTCATCGGTCCCAACGCCCATAGCATGCGCAACATGATTGGCGACTACGCATATGCCTGCCATATTGAGACCCTGCTGAATATGACCGAGACCTTTGATACGGCAAGGCCGGAGCATGTTGATCTGTCCGATAAAGACCTGTACGTATCCATGGTCACCATATTGGATGGTATAAAAGAAAAGGTATCCAAAAATACCGAGGTCCTGTATGCCAAGGGCTGCGATGTGCTGGGCGAGGATACCAGCGGGTTTGCCGAAGCTGTTGAGATTGCAAAGAAAGCCGACGTTGCCATCGTGGTAGTTGGCGACAGGTCGGGGCTCATACATGGCTGCACATCGGGCGAAGCCAGGGACAGGTGTGACTTGAATTTGACTGGCAAGCAGGAAGAGCTCATAAAGGCAGTCCATGCCACAGGGACTCCGGTGGTAGTGGTGCTGGTCAATGCAAGGCCGCTCTCGATTGGCTGGATTCACGAGAACGTGCCGGCGATAGTGGAGGCTTGGTTGCCGGGCGAGGAGGGCGGAAGGGCAGTGGCCGATGTGCTATTTGGCGATTATAATCCCGGTGGTAAGCTGCCCATAAGCTTCCCACGCACGGTAGGGCAGGTGCCGGTATACTATTCCCATAAGCCATCGGGAGGGCGCTCCCACTGGCTGGGTGATTACGTGGAGGGCAGCACCAAACCCCTGTATCCGTTTGGTTACGGATTGAGCTATACCACGTTTGAGTACGGTAACCTGCAAATAACGCCTCAGGATGTCGATGTAAGCGGCCAGGTGCGCATACAGGTTGACGTGACCAACACCGGCAAGATGGCGGGAGATGAAGTGGTGCAGCTGTATGTCCACGTCCCGGCACGGAATGTGACCAGGCCGGTGAAGGAGCTTAAAGGCTTCAAGCGCGTAAGCCTAAACCCGGGCCAGACTAAAACCGTTATATTTGAGCTGCCCGTTGCCCTGTTGGGGTTCTATGATGAGAACATGAACTTCGTAGTAGAACCGGGGAAAGTTGACGTCTTTATTGGCAGCTCTTCCGAGGATATAAGGGTTACGGGAGAATTCAATCTGGTGGGAGAAAAGCTCATCATCGGGAATAACAAGAAGTTCACTACAAAGGTGATGGTGAAGGACTAAAAGTTTTGTGTAACCCCTTATAAGCGATAAGATCGGCGCCCGTACATACTGATGTGAAATGTACGGGCGCTAATTCTATATGCTCCAGGTGATCAAAAACGAGGTTGCACATCAAATTGATGTCTTCAAATTTTAAAGTGGCCCGCAATATGAAAGTTTATAGCCTGAAATAAAAATATTTAATATTTTGCGTAAAAGTTTTAAATAATGAGGCAAAAATAATTAAAAATATTAAAATACATATTGAAAAAATTAATTTCGATGATATAATAGTAATTGAATTAAATCTTACCCGTAGGGGGAATGGCAATTGCAAAACGATATCATAACGATATGCGCTGTGTGCGGCAACAAGCTGGAAGTGACCGAGCTTCATTGCTGCCGCTGCGACACCACATACAAAGGGCATTTTAAACTGGATAAGTTCAGCTATTTAACGCCCGAGCAGAAGCATTTCATCGAGGTATTCATAAAATGCAGGGGTAACATCAAGGAAGTGGAGAAGGAGCTCAACATTTCATATCCAACCGTTCGCAGCAAGCTGGATGACGTTATTAGTAGCCTGGGTTACGACGTGGGCAGCAATGAAAGGAACCGGGTAAACAAAAGAGAAGTTTTGGACCTATTAAGTCAGGGCCTCATCACCTATGAAGAAGCATTGAGTATGATGAGGGGGAACCCTAAATAAATTAAATTAATGAAAGGATGGGTGGATGATGAAGGAAGAAATAAGAAAGATCTTAAAGATGGTAGAGGAGAAGAAGATCACCGCGGAGGAAGCCGAAAAGCTCATTGATGCAATTGAGCTGGAAAATGGGGGCGTAACTCAAAATGAATCAAGCACAGGTGGTGGCGATGAAAAATTTTTGAGAATTAAGGTGGTTGAAAACGGAGCCAAGAAGGTGGACGTAAATATTCCCTTATCATTAGTTGAAGTGGGGTTAAAGCTGGGAACCCAGATTGGGGGGCAGTTTGAGCCCAAACTGGAAGCTTTGAAGAATATCGACTTTAACGAGCTTGTACAGTCCATTAAAAATGGAGCTCACGGTAAACTGGTTGAAATTGAGAATGAAAATGCTCATGTATGCGTGGTAGTCGAATAGAATGCGAGTAAAGGGTAGTTTGGAGATGGTATAAGATGGATAATATTGAGGTTTTAGAGAAATTGGATAAAGGACAAATTGATTTTGATGAGGCCCTTGCTTTGTTGTCAAAGAACCGGGAAGGCGTAAGAGCTGCCAAGGGACGTTTTTTCAAGATCAACATTAAGGATGGAGCAAGATGTTTTCCCATAGTAATACCGCTATTTTTGCTCAAATCATGCTTTTCATTGGGCAAAGCGATAATTAGATTTATTCCAAGGGATAAACGGGATGATAAGTTGGAAGAGGTGTGCAGGATTTTAGACAAAATAGATGGAAGGGATATAAAAAGATTGGTTGATGCGCTGGGACGGTGTAAATCATATCCTCTGGTTCACGTAGAAGATGGTGACACCTTTGTGGAGATAAGCATTATATGATTTCATTATAAAAACCTCGTATTTGGAAAGATATATTTTTATAAAAAGCCTTTTAAGGGCTTTTTTTATTTGGCTGTATGGAATCAAGCAAATATTACATAATTAGCTACTTGACAAACCGCATACTACAAATGTAGAATATAGATAGGCATTCTACATGTGTGGGGTGGTTTTGTGAAAAAGATTCCCAGCATAGGTGAAGCGGAATGGCAGGTAATGGAGGTTTTATGGGAAAAAGGGCAAGCTACTTTTTCCGAAATAAGATCAGCGCTTAGAGAGCATAACTGGTCACAGACCACAATTCACACCATGCTTACCCGCCTTATCAAAAAAGGAGCGGTGGCAATAAAGGAAGGCACATCGCCGTATTTGTTTTATCCCCTTGTATCCAGGGAGGAATGCAGAAGGCATGAAACTCTTGCATTTCTCAGGAGGGTGTATAACGGTTCCGTGAAACTCTTTTTAACAAATTTTGTGAATGATGTGGACTTAAGCGATGAGGAAATTGACGAACTCCTTAAGGTGCTTGAAAAGTGCAAGACCTCCGTGCATCCCCGTGAAGGGAGGAAGTAACAGTGCTTGAAGGGATTTTCAGAACCATTGTTTATATGTCCTTTTCGGGTGGGGTTCTGGCCCTTGTCGTGCTGTGTTTGAAAGCTTTATTTCAAAACAGGATCCCTGCCTTTGTTTGGGTGATATTGTGGTTGCTGGTTGCAGCAAGGTTTTTATTGCCCATCAGAATTGAAAGCAGCTTGAGCCTGTTTAATTTGGATTTGCTTCAAAGGATGGAGAATTTCATTATCTACGGATCTGAAGATGTAAATGGGGATAACCGATACGGTATGATTGATGACGCGATTGGCGGGAAGTCACATGCTTTAGATGATCGGTTGCTGCAAATGTCTCCAGTGGATAACCCGGGGGATGGGTACGCCGACCAATTTCTGATTGCCAAAAGGAGTTCATCAACCTCAAACACATCCATGGTTGATATCCCTTTGGCAGGATCTTCCGGGGTTCGAATGGGCAGAATTTTACCATTGGTATGGTTGCTGGGCTTCGGGATGTGTTTTGCCTTCCTTATATCGGCATATTTAAGGGCGTGGAAACGGATATCGTCATTAAAAGGGCCTTTGAATGACGATGTACTGCTTACGGTTGATGAGTGCAGCAAACTCATCGGCCTGCGAAAGCCCGTTGCGGTATACCTGGCGGATTTGCCCGGCGTCCCATGTACGCTGGGTATATTGAGACCAAGGCTGGTGCTGCCTTTGAGTTTAACCTATAGTTTTGACGGGAGTGTGGGCACAAACAAGGGCCAGATGCCAGATATTATGCGGTATGTGATACTTCACGAACTGTGCCACATCAAGCGCTGCGATAACATTGCCAATGTGGTTTACCTTTTTGCAGCATGTCTGCATTGGTTTAACCCCATGGCCTGGTACGCGCTTTTCAAATTTAGGGCGGATGTGGAGGCAGCGTGCGATGAAGCCGTCTTAAAGCGGATTCCCGATTCAAAGCTTGAATATGGCAAAGCTATTTTGGCGGTTGCTGCTATGAGTGCAAGGCGCCTATTTCTGGCGGTACACACCGGCGCCTCGGGGGACAAAAAAGCCATAGAGCGCAGGATAAGGTTAATTGCCCAATACGGCAAGAAGCCGCTACTGTGGATCATGGTATCAGCCTTAGTAGTGGTGTTAACTGGAGCAATAGGACTTACTTCGTCATTTAAAAATAAAATTGACGCTGAAGGGGATTTATATAGTGGCAATATGCAGGAGATCGTTTCCTCAACTAAAGAAGAAAAAATGCCAGGAGAGCCAAAATCTTCATATTCTGCCTCAGAATTACTAGATGCAGGAGTCACAGAAGATAAAGAGGTTTTGAAGAAAAGGGTAGAAGCGCTTCTGGAAAAGATAATTCAGGAAGATCCGTCAACGTCTTCCGATGCCTATGACTACATAAAAAAGAGCAAAGCTTTTGAAGAGCTTGTTTCGCTGGGCCAGCCGGCACTTCAATACATGTTTGAGATTTTTTTGGAGAGCAATGAAGATGGGCTTAAAGAATACATTATGGCGTGTGCCTGTGCAAAGATCATGGGCGTATATGATGAGGAAAGAGGCATAGGGGTAAGCAGCGGCAGAGAGTGGTTTTACAAGTATGGGAAGTTTGAAGCCCAAAGGGAGTTTCAAATAGTGGATGCTGATTTTGACCTCTATCATGGAACTACAAATCAGGGAAGTGGGAATGTTATACTTCCTGAGGGAACGGATAAAAGAAATCTCGAGGAGGTTATATCAAGCTATATTCTAGCAAGAAATAGAAGGATGTATCTGGCAGGGGAAAAAGCTATAGAGGCACATAAAATATATTGGCAGGAGGAGAAAGATGGCATATTAACCGTCTATATGCAGGTAAAATTTAACTGGTTTGGCTTTGAAAATGGTGCATTTACCATTCAGTCAGGCATGGGCGGTGAGGGCATACCGGTAAGAATGCTGCTTAAAAAGTCTGACGGCGGAGAATATGAAGTGGTGGAGTACCGAGAGGCAATGGATGGTGGACTATGGGAGAGGTCCGTAAGAGAGATGTTCCCGGCGGATTTGGCTCAACGAGTAATTGATGGTAGATGGAATAAACAGATGCAACAGGAGCTATGGAATATACAGGTGGAAAAGGCAGTGGAGTATTTAAAACAAATAAACAGGGAGGATGCACCTGTTGTTCCTTATGTTGACAAGAAAAGGCAAGACCCAATATATCTGGTTGTCCGGATGTGGAGGGATTTCCCGGACTGGAATGGTACGAGGGAAGTGCTGGTCAGGATAGGAGGGGAGTATCCAGGGATAAATGTAAGATGTATCCTTGAGACAAAATGTACGCAGATCAACCATGAAGAGTATGAAGTGGTGTTGACAAAAACATGGCAGATAAAGGTAAATGGACAACAACCCGTAAGTTACTGGAAATACAGGGTTAGGAATGAGCGCGTGCAACTCGAGGAGTCTCAGGATAATGATGAACTGGTATTGCTTGTCAAATGAGTCTCAAAAGGATATTTAAATAAGTGAGTGATTGTGGTACACTGTAGGTGTACCACATTTTATGCCATTTTGCGCGATTAAATTTGTAAAATTTAGGAGGCTTTTAGATGGGAGGCAAGATGGATACGCAGGATAAGATCATAGCCACAGCTATAGATATGGTGGGACGACAGATCAACCTGGATTTTACCGTGAGGGAGCTGGCTGAGAAGGCCAATGTAAACTTAGCGTCGGTCAACTATTACTTCCGTTCAAAGTATAACCTCTTTAATGAGGTTGAAAAGTATTTTGTTCGTCAAAGCCATTGTATATATGAAGAGATGGCACGCTTAAATGCAGGACCCAGAGAAAAGATAAAATTTTGGGCCATCAAGACCATGGAACACATAATGGAATATCCCGGCATTATATATCTCATAGTTACCAAGTTGCTCCACAACAGGGTTAAAAGCGCAGGAATTGTGGACTTGATAGATACGCTGGAGTGCAGCATTACACCGCTTATTGAGGAGTTGACGGGGATTTCAGACGATTTTACCGTTTCGGCAAAACTTATGCAGCTGTTCTCTGGAGTGGTGGCACCTGTGCTTTTTTATTACGGAGCCGGGCGCACTTTTAACATAGACCTGCAAAACAAGAAGGACAGGGAAGCATACGTTGAGTCGCTAATTGAAAGCATACTATAAAAGTGTTTGTCGGCAATTGTTGAATAAAAAACCCATTTTTTGCTTGACAAACGCTTTTTTAAGCGTTATATTTAAACAT
>NZ_VSCO01000138.1:0-4626 GCF_047459465.1 Caldicoprobacter sp.
CGTTTATGTTATTTGTACTTCTTGTATTATTTGGTGCATTTATGGCTTTACCATTGATATATACAATTAACAACGCTTTTAAGCCTTTAGATGAGTTGTTTTTGTTTCCTCCTAGATTTTTTGTACGAAACCCTACTTTTGATAATTTTTACGATTTAGTGTATTTGATTGGAAATTCATGGGTACCATTCTCTAGATATTTGTCAAACACAATCTTTATTACCTTAGTGGGCACTGCTGGACATGTGATATTTGCTTCTGCAGCAGCGTATCCATTGGCAAAATACAGGTTCCCTGGTTCAAAGGCTTTGTCAACAATGGTTGTGTTGTCTTTGATGTTTTCGGGGCATGTTACGGGTATTCCTAACTACATGATTATGTCACGGTTAGGTTGGATAGATACACATGCATCTATAATAATCCCTGCATGGGCTTTCCCACTTGGACTTTTCTTGATGAGGCAGTTTATGGAACAGCTTCCGTCTTCTTTGTTAGAAGCAGCCAAAATGGATGGGGCAAGTGAATACAGGATTTTTTGGCAAATTGTAATGCCTAACGTTAAGCCTGCTTGGTTGACCCTTATAATTTTACGCTTTCCCTCACTCTGGGGGTCGGATGGAGGAAGTTTTATATACAGTGAGAATCTCAAAACTTTAAATTACGCATTAGGTCAGATTACGCAAGGGGGTATTGCAAGAGCGGGGGTAGGAGCTGCTATCGGTTTAGTACTCATGATAGTGCCCATTACCATGTTCATAATTTCGCAGAGTAATGTTATACAGACGATGGCTACTTCTGGAATAAAAGACTAGAAGGGAGCATTGAGAGATGATCAAAGGGAAAAGGCTGTTTTTCGTTATACTTCTAATTTTGTTCATTAGTCTATCACTTGGATACCCTAGCAGCGTATATGCCTATTATGCTCCTTCTTATAACTATTCTTATTGGAGAAATAGCGTTGCAGCGCCAGAGGCATATGAGGCAACACAAATTATAGATGGTAAATCTCTGGGAGTCGGTTCTCTAAAGGAACCAAGCGATATTTATGTTTTAAATAACGAAAGCGTATATATCCTGGATTCGGGGAACAATCGCATCATCGTTACCGATACAGATTTTAATTTGATAAGGATAATTGACTCTTTTGATAATAACGGGCGAATTGACCATTTTTCAAATCCTCAAGGCATTTTTGTTACAGAAAGACGTCATATATATGTGGCTGATACCGACAACAAGAGAGTGGTGCACCTGGATGATAAGCTCAAAGCGGTGACCATTATCGATTCACCTGAATCAGAACTCTTGCCGCAAAATTTTGAATTTAAACCAGCTAAAATTGTTGTGGACAAAGCGGGTAGAATTTACGTAATGGCCATAGGAGTGTTTGACGGCTTTATGGAATTCAGCCCGGATGGTGTCTTTACTACTTTCATTGGAGCTAATAGGGTAAAGGTGGACCCAATCGAATACTTGTGGAAGCTTTTGTCCACAAGGGAACAGCGAAGCCAAATGGTTCAGTTTGTACCTACCGAATTTACAAATTTGGACATCGATGAGGATGGATTTATATATGCAGTCAGCGCTGATAACACTGATGAAGATGTGAAGAGGTTGAATGCTCAGGGAATAGATATCTTGCGTAGGGATGGGTATGTACCTCCACGGGGGGATATTCGTTATACTTGGGATGAGGGGCCGTCGAGGTTAATCGATATTGACGTTGCCGATAGCGAAATTTACTCTATTCTTGACGCGAAAAGAGGGCGTATATTTACTTACAATGGTGATGGTTACCTTCTCTACATCTTCGGCGGGCTTGGAATAGAGTAGGGGAATTTGATACTCCTATAGCAATAGAACGTGTGGGGGATAACTTTTTAGTACTTGATAAAGCGTTAGGTGAGATAACTGTATTCGAGCCTACAGAATACGGTAGGGTTGTCAACGAGGCTATTAGGAGCTATTATCAAGGGGATGAAGAAAGAGCTGCTGAGATGTTTGCTAAAGCGGTTAATCTAAATGCCAATTTTGAGTATGCTTATGGGGGAATAGGTAAGGCTTATTTGAGAAAGGGAGATTATGAGAGCGCGGTAGAATATTTTAAGGAAAGCATGGACCGGAAGAATTATTCAAAAGCATATATTCTTTATCGCCGAGAGACATTGAGGGAATACTTCCCCTTGTTAATGACGATATTATGCATTCTGATATTGTGCACTCCTTTAATAAGAAAATATATATGGCGTCCTATCAAAGAGTTTCCGTTGTTTAAGAAGGAGGAAGTGAGGTATCCTTTGCGGTTAACGATCCATCCATATGATGAGTATTGGGAATTGAAATACAGAAGGGATAAAAGGGTTAATCTCATTATATCGTTTGTAATATTGGCGTTGCTATGCATCACCAGAATTTTACAGGTGCAGTATAACGGTTTCCTTGTAAATTATAATAATCCAAGGGATTTTAATAGCATTTTAGAGATTGTATATGTGGTGTTACCCGTATTGTTCTGGTGTGTAGCCAATTGGTCATTGACAACGTTGATGGATGGAGAAGGAAAGTTTTCAGAAATATTTATATCAACCTGTTTCGCGTTAACTCCGCTAATATTAATAGGCATCCCGTGGGTTTTGTTAAGCAATTATATATCGGCCGAAGAGGTCACTTTTTACAATTTCTTCCAAAGCTTTGCGGCATTATGGTGCTTATATTTGCTGTTTGTTGGCAATATGACGGTACATCAGTTTACGCCATCTAAAACAGTGGGAACTATGGCTTTGACTGTGGGGACGATAGGATTTTTGGCCTTCCTCTGCCTCTTGTTCTTTAATCTGATACAGCAACTTTTATCATTTGCAGTTACCGTAGTCAGAGAGATTCTGCTACGTTTCTGAAGGAGGACGGTAAGATGAGGTTATCAAAACGGTTGTTTCTTTGCACGTTGTGTTTATTGATCTTTGTTACGGGTTGTTCCACTAGTACAACGACGAGTGACGATCTAAAAGATATACAGTTAGAGGGGGAACCAACCTTAACAGCCGCTTTTACCAATTCTCTCCTTCAAGATATGAAAGGGATAGCGGAAAATGATTATTTACAGTTGTATATAAATGATGAAACTGCAGAGATTGCAGTGCTTGATAAAAGGAACGGATATATTTGGCGCAGCAATCCGGCAGATAGAGATGGGGATCCTATTGCCAGTGGAGAGAAAAAGGATTTACTATCTGCTCAGGTGAATTTGGAATTTTGTAATGAGTTTGGGCAATTTAATTATGCCAATTCCTATACCGATAGTATATCTTATGGGCAGGTAGCCTATACCTTGATACCTGATGGAGTAAAGGTAATTTATAAATTTGGTACAGTAGAGAAGACTATAGAGGATTTGCCCAAAATGATAAGCAAGGAAAGGTTCGAAGAAAAGATTCTAAGTAAAATCGATAATAATACTTTGCTCCGCGCATTGAGAATTGCATATAGGGAAGACAAAGAAAAGGGAGTGTATGTAAGAAATGATGGATTATCCGGTGTACAGCTTAAGCGTACGCTTGAGGCTTTTGAAATAGCAGGCTATACTGAAGAAGATTTGGCTTATGATATTGCTGAGAATAATTTGGATCAGACAAAACCTGTTCCTAGATTGTTTTTCGTTACACTTGAATACAAGCTGGAAGGGGATAGCCTTGTTGTTAGAGTTCCGGTAGATGAAATACGATATCTCAAAGAATACCCTGTTCATCAGATAAGCATCCTAAATTTCTTTGGAGCTGGTGGACCCAATGAGGAAGGGGCGCTTTTTGTACCGGATGGGTCAGGGGCATTGATATATTTTAATAACGGCAAATCAAAATATCCTCCCTATAGGCAGGAGATTTACGGCATGGATTTAACGGTGGATAATACGGAATTTTTAGTTAAAGCTGAAAAAGCGAGGATGCCAGTTTTTGGGGTAATCAAGAAAAACGGTGCATTGTTGGGAATCATTGAAGAGGGCGCTTCGGTTGCTGCAGTCAATGCCGATGTGAGCGGCAGGGATAATAGCTATAATTACGTTTATCCAAGCTTTTATGTAATACACAAAGATGATATTGTCTTGCAGGGTGAGGACCAAAGGCGCTCGTTTCCCCGTTATCAAGAAGAACCTATGAAGACAGACTTTGTAGTGCGGTATGTGTTTTTAGACGATAAGGATGCCTCGTATGAGGGAATGGCTAAATATTATCAGCAGCACTTGGTAAAGAATGGTATGCTCAAAGATAATACGGAAGCCTCAAATGATGATATTCCTTTTTATCTGCATTTGGTTGGAAGTATACCTACCCTCAAACATTTTGTGGGGGTGCCTTACAGGGCATTGAAGCCATTGACCACCTTTGAACAGGCAAAGACGATTTTATCCGAGTTGCAACAGGCGGGCGTGAACAACATCAAGTTGAAATATAGCGGGTGGTTTAATGGGGGCGAACATCATAAGGTCCCAAAATCCATATCAGTTGATGGAGCTATAGGAGGTCTAAAGGGATTAAACGATTTTCTAGAGTATATCAAAGGGAAAAATATTTCATTTTATCCTGATGTTGCTTTGCTGAGGGTTTATAATACTTCAGGTTTCAATGAAAC
>NZ_VSCO01000018.1:0-20143 GCF_047459465.1 Caldicoprobacter sp.
CTTGAAGGATTATATTGAGGAGAGGGTTCTTGAAATTGCCAATTACATGATTCAATCCAAAGCTACTGTCAGAGAGGTAGCCAAAGTTTTCAAGGTAAGTAAAAGTACGGTACATAAAGACGTCTCAGAACGCCTTCCCAAAATCAATCCCATTCTATGGGAAGAGGTGAAAAAGGTTCTGGAATACAACAAAGCAGAGAGGCATATAAGAGGAGGTAAGGCTACTCGCTTAAAGTACAAAAAGATGAAAGAACAAAATTAAAAAGCCAAAAAATAAAGAGGATTTTTGGGAAAAAAGTAGAATATCTTAATGAACGCTTTAGAGTTGGCAAAACGAATGAATTTTGATAAATAAACTAAAGAAAGGATAGATATGCGTGCTCATATTCAGGGATATAGGTATTGATTTAGGGACAGCCAGCGTTCTGGTTTACATAAAAGGAAAGGGAATCGTGCTGAGGGAGCCATCAGTAGTTGCCATAGACAAGAATACCAATAGGATACTGGCTGTGGGTGAAGAGGCTCGAAGGATGATAGGCAGGACCCCCGGAAACATAGTAGCTGTTCGACCGCTACGGGATGGGGTCATATCGGATTACGAAGTTACAGAGAAGATGCTTAGGTATTTCTTGAGGAAAGTATGTGGATACCCGCTGCTGTTTAAGCCCAGGGTGATGATATGCGTCCCCAGTGGAGCTACCGAGGTAGAGAAAAGGGCTGTACTGGATGCCGCTTATGAAGCAGGTGCTAGGCGTACATATCTTATAGAAGAGCCTATTGCCGCTGCCATTGGGGCTGGGATCGACATAAGTAAGCCGTGCGGCAATATGGTGGTGGACATAGGCGGTGGTACCACCAATATAGCTGTCATCTCCCTGGGTGGTATTGTGGTGTCAGATTCTATAAAGGTGGCAGGGGACAAGTTTGATGAAGCCATAATAAGATATATGCGCAAAAAATACAATCTCCTCATAGGCGAGAGGACAGCCGAAGATATGAAGATTAAGATAGGTGCGGCCGTTCCCCGACCGGATGCACCTTCCATGGTGGTAACCGGAAGAAATTTGATTTCAGGACTGCCGAAATCTGTGACTGTTACATCCAACGAGATGGTGGAGGCTTTGGAAGAGCCGCTGCAGGCCATCGTAGAGGCCGTGCATGCCATGCTGGAAAAAACGCCTCCCGAGCTGGCATCGGATATACACGAGCGCGGCATTATCATGGTAGGAGGCGGCAGCCTGCTTTATGGAATGGATCAGCTTTTGTATAAGCACACTCAGATTTCAGTCCATGTGATGGAAGATGCCATATCCTGCGTTGCCCTGGGGACAGGCAAAGCTTTGGAAGCTCTCGACGTTTATGGACCTATGGCGGTTATGGAACCTTCCCGGACAGCTTATTATCAGGGATGACTGTATGATTTCCACCATGTAAATATTATTGCTAAAGTTAATTTATGTTTATGACGACATTATCATATGAAGGAGCAATTTGACAGGTTAAGATGGGATGGTGTTGCACATGGTGAGAGGATTGTATGCTGCAGCTACTGGAATGATAAACCAGATGACGAGGTTGGATAAGGTGGCTAACAACATCGCCAACGTTAATACCCGCGGTTTTAAGGGTGACCAGGTGGTAAGCCGTGCCTTTGATGAGGAATTGCTATTGAGAGTAGATAAGGGACAGGCTCCTTTGAACAGGCATATAGGGACCATCAACCACGGGGTATATGTCGATAGGGTTGTCACCTCGTTTGAACAGGGCAGCCTACAGGAGACGGGTAAGGCTACCCATGTGGCCATCAAAGGAGACGGGTTTTTCGTCATCCTTACAGATGAGGGGGAAAGATATACCCGGGATGGAGGATTTATGCTTGACAGCCAGGGGCGTCTGGTGACGGTTGATGGGTGGCCAGTGGCTGGCCAGATGGGTCCCATATTTGTGGGGACGGAGGATTTTGTCATCGATTCAGAGGGAAACGTGACGGTTAATGGGGTATATGTTGATCGATTAAGGCTGGTGAATTTCCAAGACCTTCAGGCTTTAAGAAAAGTGGGGCACAATCTCTTTATAAACCCTGACCCTGCAAATAACCCTGCCATAGAGTTTGAGGGAGAAGTTCTCCAGGGTTTTATTGAGAATTCCAATGTGGATGTGGTGCGGGAAACTGTGGACATGATAACGGCTTTGCGAAACTATGAATCCAACCAAAAAGTCATTAAGATGATAGATGATGTGCTGTCCAAGACGGTGAACGAACTAGGGCGAGTGTAGAAGAAGGAGGAAGTGTTTATGATCCGTGCGCTATACAGCTCAGCTTCGGCTATGGTGGCTCAGCAGCAGAACCTGGATATCATATCTAACAACATCGCAAACATCAACACTGTGGCATACAAAAAGACAAGGCCTGCTTTTCAGGATGCGCTGTATTCGGCCATGGACGCCAGAAGGGCGGCTGAACCAGTAAACCTGCAGATAGGGAATGGAGTAAGGTTGGCGGCCACCCAGCGTCATTTTGGGCAGGGAAGGTTGCAGCAGACTGATCGACCTTTGGATTTTGCCATTGATGGGGAAGGCTTTTTCGTATTGCTGCGTCCCGATGGGACACTGTGTTATACCAGAGACGGGAGTTTTCAGATTTCGGCCGAACAGGTGGGCGGAAGGGTGGTCAGCCGTTTGGTTACTCCTCAAGGGGAGTACGTGTTGGATATAAACGGCCAGCCCATCGAGGTATACAATGACCGAGAGGTATCGGTAGAAAGCTTTAACATAGTTACCTTTGCTAATCCCGACGGTCTCGAGGCCATAGGGCACAACCGCTTTGTGGAAACCGAAGCTAGCGGTCCTGCCATTTACAGTTATCAGGCCACAGTGCGGCAGGGATTTTTGGAGCAGTCAAATGTAGATCTGGCGGAGGAGATGGCTCAGCTCATATTGGCACAAAGGGCATATCAGCTCAGTTCAAGAGTCTTGCAGTCGGCCGACGAGATGGAGCGTTTGGCCAACAATTTGAGGGAATAATACAAAACAGAGAATCTCACATTAGTATTTAGAAAGGAAGGTGAAGCGCATTCTCTTCCATCTTTAAAAAAGATGGAGCCTTCCGCGCCTATATATGATAAAGCTGGAAGAGATAATGGAATGTATTCCGCACCGCTACCCTTTTTTATTGATAGACCGCATCATCGAGTTTGAGCCAGGCAAGAGAGCGGTGGGGATAAAAAACGTCACTATAAATGAATGGTTTTTTCAGGGACATTTCCCTGAAATGCCCATAATGCCGGGAGTATTGATACTGGAGGCGCTGGCACAGCTGGGGGCTGTGGTGGTCCTATACGATGAACGCAACAGGGGCAAGATACCCGTCTTTGCTGGGGTGGATAGGTTGCGCTTCCGTAGGCAGGTTATTCCCGGCGATCAGCTGCGGCTGGAGGCCGAGATCAGCAAGATGAAAGGCTCCATAGGCAAGGGTAGGGTGAGGGCTTTGGTGGACGGCGAGGTGGCAGTAGAAGGCGAGGTTATGTTTGCGCTGGTTGATAAGAAGACATGAAGGTGCAAAGCCAAAAAGAGCGCCCAGCCTGGATGCTTTGTATTTCCGGCTGAGGTGCTCTTTTTAGTTTCATATATTTATAAGTTTGAGTGAGCTCAGTCCCATAAGTGGCGGCTGTTCTTGCTCTTTAGGGCATGGAGAAATCGCATTCTTATATCGGGGAATGTTTTTGCTAAGGAACGCAGGAGCTTTTTCATCTCTTCCCGCTGGGTGTGTCCGGCGGCAGGGCAAGGGCTTGGAACTACTGGCAAGTTATAGCGCTTGGCTACACCGATGATCTCGGGTTCAGGCGCGTAGATCAACGGCCTTATCACCGTAATACCCTTTCTGTCCAGGTAGGTCACGGGAGAAAAGGTGTTGAATCGACCTTCGTAAAAAAGGCTGAGGAAAAACGTCTCTATGGCATCATCCAGATTGTGTCCTAAGGCAACCTTTTTACAACCCAGTTCTAGAGCAACGTCATGAAGGGCTCCGCGCCGCATTCGGGCACAAAGGGAACAGGGATTTTTTTCCTGCCTGGTTTCGAATACTATCTTTCCGATCAAGGTGTGCTTTACGGTGTAGGACACGCCTATCTCTTTGCAAAAAGCCTCTATGGGCGACACGTCGAAGTTATCAAATCCCATGGTAATGGTTATAGCTTCTATATGGAATGATACGGGGGAGAAATACTGGTACAGCTTAAGGGCTTTGAGTAAGGTTAAGCTATCCTTGCCTCCCGATATCCCCACTGCAATTCTATCCCCTTCTTGAATCATGTTGAAGTCTTCTACCGCCCTACGAAGGTAACCCAAAATCCTCTTCATGGGATGCGAACGTATGAACCTCCTTTTTTGACTTCCGATTTTAAAAGCTTTTTTATTATACCATACCCGCTTGACATAGTTAATACATGCTTTGAGCCATAATGCCGTGTATTTTAAAAATTTGATTTTGATGGGTTAAGCTTGCATTAAAGCAATTTTTTTGATGAATGAACAAAATAATAAATAACAAAGAAGCACATATTCTTGAACTAATTAAATAAAATGTAAAAAAATATTCAGAATTTTATCGCTTTTGTGATATAATCTATTACAGCAAAAGTTCGATTTTGGATTATAATTTGATTTAAAAGGAGATGGGGTATGAATAAATTCAGCAGAAGCGAAAGAATTGGCGTTATGGCCAAGATTTTGACTGATCGGCCCAATCAGATCCATACTCTGAATTACTTTGGAGAATTATTTGGGGTGGCAAAATCCACTGTAAGCGAAGATGTTATGGCGTTACGCCGTGCTTTAAAGGCATTTAATCTAGGTAATTTGGAGACGGTGGTAGGGGCTGCAGGAGGGATTAAATACGTACCCCAGCCAGAGGAGGAGCACGTTTTAAATTTTATACAGGAACTGTGCAATAAGCTGTCTGAACCCGAGCGCATTTTGCCCGGCGGGTTTTTGTATATAGCCGACCTTTTATTTACGCCACATATAGTTCAGCAGGTGGGCGAAATCATGGCCTCTCGGTTTTATGGAACCAATCCCGACTTTGTCATTACGGTAGAAACCAAGGGTATTCCCATTGCCATGATGACGGCAAGGGCGCTCAATTGTCCGGTGGTGGTAGCTCGAAGGGATAATGAGGTGACCGAGGGTTCGGTTGTCACCATAAATTACGTCTCTGCTTCCTCTAAGAGGCTCCAGACCATGTCGCTGGCCAGGAGGGCGGTCAAGGAAGGGCAGCGGGCTTTGATCATTGACGATTTCATGAGGGGCGGAGGTACTGCCAAGGGCATGATTGATCTGCTTAAGGAGTTCAATGTGGATATAGTAGGCGTAGGGGTCATGATTGCCACCGAGCAGCCCAAGCAGAAGATGGTGGACCAATACGTTGCCCTTGTTAAGCTAGAGGAAGTGGACGAAGCGAGTCGAAAGGTAGTGGTTCGACCGGCATTATAAAAATTTTATAAAGTTTAAGGAGGAGTATGGATTTCTTTGGCGAATAGATATCTTTAAGCGATTATCTTGTTTTATCAACTGGAAGGTGGTGAGCTAGAATGAACGTGACCGATGTTCGCGTTCGGAAAATCAAGGGTGAAGGGCGAATGAAGGCGGTGGCATCAGTTACCTTTGATGATTCCTTCGTGGTACACGACATCAAGGTAATTGAGGGACAAAGTGGAATGTTCATTGCCATGCCTAGTCGAAAAACCCCTGATGGGGAGTATCGCGATATTGCCCACCCCATCAATTCCGAAACACGAGCACAGCTGCAGACGCTCATTTTGGAAAAATACAATGAAATGAGCGAAGAATAAGCTTTAAAGGAGAGCACAGTCTCTCCTTTAAAGCTTGTTTTGGCTGTTTTTTGTAAGTTTAATTGAATTGCGAGAAGCAGTTGAACATTGGAAGGATCACCAATGACAGCCTTCTCGCATTATGATATAATAGCGGTGAAGTTCTAAAATTTCTATGGATAAAGGGGAATAATGGGATGGAAACACATGTTTTTTCCATCATTTTGGCTGCCGGCGAAGGCACCAGGATGAGATCAAAAAAGCCCAAGGTGTTGCACCAGATCTGTGGATGCCCCATAATTGAGTATGTGGTACGGGCCGCTTGCGAGGTATCTGACGACTTGCCAGTTGTAGTGGTGGGCCATAAATCTGAAGAGATCAAACAATATCTCGGAGAGAGGGTAAGGTATGCTTACCAGCCTCAACCCCTGGGTACCGGACACGCAGTGATGATGGCTAAATCTGTGCTTAAAGACGCGGCAGGCTATGTCGTAATACTGGCAGGCGATGTACCTTTGATCCGTGGCTCTACCCTCCAGCAGATGGTGCAGCATGCCGTGCTGGGAGGGTATGGCGCCGTAGTCCTCTCTGCAGTGGTAGATGACCCCACTGGTTATGGACGCATAATACGCAATGAAAGAGGAGACCTGGAAAGGATAGTGGAACATAAAGATGCTACCGAAGAACAGCAGCAAATAAAGGAAATCAACTCGTCGGTTTATTGTTTTGATACGCAGCTACTGTTTTCCTGTCTTGATAAATTAGATAATCGCAACTCCCAGGGGGAATATTATTTAACTGATGTGATTGAGATCATGAGGCGTCAGGGTGCCAAGGTGGGGGTTTTGATGGCACAGGATGCCGACGAGGTATTAGGGATAAATAACAGGATACAACTGGCTGAAGTGGATAGAAAGATGCGCTTGAGGATCAACAAAGCTCATATGGAGAAAGGGGTCACCATAGTGGACCCCGAGCACACCTATATCGGCCCAGATGTGGTAATTGGGTGCGATACGGTAATATATCCTGGCAATGTGCTGGAAGGAAACACGGCCATTGGAGAGGATTGCGTGCTATATCCCAACAACCGCATAGTGAACTCGACTATTGGAAACGGCGTTCAACTGCAGGCATCGGTGATTCTGGATAGTTGCATAGGAGATGCAACGACGGTGGGACCCTATGCCTACCTCCGCCCGGGTAGCGTAATAGGCAGTGGCGTGCGTATAGGCGACTTTGTTGAGATAAAGAACTCCATCGTAGGCGATGGAACTAAGATCTCTCATCTGACATATGTAGGAGATGCGGAGGTTGGTAAGGATGTCAATGTAGGGTGTGGAGTGGTGTTCGTCAATTACGACGGGGTTAAAAAGCATAAGACAGTGGTAGAGGATAAGGCCTTTATAGGCTGCAATGTCAACCTTGTGGCGCCGGTGAGGGTAGGACAGCAAGCCTATATAGCTGCTGGGTCCACCATTACCGAGGATGTGCCCGCTAAGGCGCTGGCCATTGCCAGGGAGCGCCAAATAAATAAAGAGGGCTGGGTGGAAAGGCGGCAACAAAAGATGCAGGATGCGCAATCCCATAAATAGTCTTGCGTTAAATACGGGTTTCATCGGCAATGACTTGAAGGAAACCGCAGTTGCTATGAGTTGCTATGGAGATTTGGTATATGCTAAATTATCTGCTTGATGGCTGCCTTTATATATACGACAGCTAGAGTGTTGTCACCATGATATGTTTCTTGGTATGCTATAATTAGCTTACAGCAGAAGAGAGCGAAAATACATAAGAAAGGAGAAGGCTGTAGATGATTACCCATGGAACGGGCATCAAAATCTTTACGGGCAATTCCAATCCCGAATTAGCCAGAGAAATTGCACGATATCTGGGAGTTCCCATGGGGAATGCTGAGGTTAGCACTTTCAGTGATGGGGAGATTTGCGTCAATATATACGAGACGGTCAGGGGCGCTGATGTCTTCGTCATTCAGTCCATATGCCATCCGGTAAATGACAACTTGATGGAATTGTTGATAATGATAGATGCTTTCAAGAGGGCTTCAGCGGGGCGCATTACTGCCGTAATCCCCTATTACGGCTATGCCAGACAGGATCGCAAGGCCAAGGCTAGGGATCCTATTACGGCAAAGCTGGTAGCCGATTTGATCACCAGTGCGGGTGCCAATCGCGTGCTTACAATGGACTTACACGCGCCACAGATACAAGGATTCTTCAATATCCCATTGGATCACCTGCTGGGGATGCCCATCCTTGCTCATTATTTCATAGAACGAGGGCTTGAAGGTGACGAAGTGGTGGTGGTTTCCCCCGATGTGGGCAGCGTGACCAGAGCCAGGAGCTTTGCCAATCGGTTGAATGCGTCGCTGGCCATTGTGGACAAGCGGCGGCCCAGGGCCAATGAGGCTGAGGTCATGAATGTCATAGGCGATGTTAAGGGTAAGAAGGCCATTTTGATTGATGATTTGGTGGATACGGCGGGGACGTTGTTGCAGGCATCGCTGGCTTTGGTTGAGAGAGGGGCTACCGAGATATATGCGTGCTGTACCCACGGCGTTCTATCGGGGCCGGGGGTGGAAAGGATCAAAAACTCTCCTATAAGGGAGCTAGTGATAACCAATACTATACCACTACCACCTGAAAAGCGCATTGACAAGATCAAGATCCTGTCTGTAGCGCCGCTTTTTGCCGAGGCTATTGACAGGATATACGAGGATATTGCGGTCAGCCCGCTGTTTGAATGAGCTCAAGATCAAGGTGATGAGCGGTCGTGTATGTCATAGCAGGGCTAGGTAATCCGGGAGACCAGTTCGTGGGTACAAGGCATAATGCAGGGTTTGTAGTAATTGATATGCTTTCCCGTGCATATGGAATACCTTTAAAGGATATAAAATACAAGGCGATCATTGGAGAAGGCGTCATTGAAGGCCAAAAGGTGGTACTGGCCAAGCCGCAGACCTACATGAATCTGAGCGGTTTGAGCATACTGGATCTTGTTTGCGGCTATAAGATAGAACCTTCCCGGTTGATAGTGATCTATGATGACATCGATTTGAAGCTGGGGAAGATCCGTATACGCCCATCGGGGAGCGCTGGTACCCACAATGGCATGCGGTCCATAGTATATCAACTTCAGACTGAGGAATTTCCCCGTATCCGTATTGGCATAGGCACACCACCCCCTGGGCAGGATCTGGCTGATTACGTGCTATCTCCTTTTAAAGAGGAAGAACTTCCGGTTTTTTTGGAAGCCTGCCAAAGAGCCGTAAAAGGGGTTGAGCTTATAATCACCAGGGGTATACAGGAGGCAATGAGTAGGTGTAATGGCTAGAAGGGAACAGCTTCACTCAAAGACCATGTATAATCCAAACCAGCGGACAAAGTTGGTGATAAGATGACTCCAATTTGGCTGGAGCCAATGGCCAAGTGGCAAGCATTTGATAACATCAAGGAATCGGCCATGAAGGGCGCTGGCTCTGTGGTATTTTTGGGCTTGGGGGAATCCCAGAAATGCCACATGCTAGCCAGCATGCTGTACCCATTGGAGCGCCATTGCCTGTATATAACCAGTAACGATATCCAGGCAAGGAGAATATATGAGGACCTATCGTTTTTTTATCCCAACAAGGTCATGCACTTGCCCGAGAGGGAGATGTTGCTGTATGATGTAGCTGCTCGGAGCCCGGAGATTACTGAACGGCGAGTTGGCGTGCTGGAAAGGCTTTTGCTGGAAAAGGGCTTAATAGTTGTGGCTTCAATTGAGGCACTGATGTCCCTGCAGACTCCTCCGCAAATCTTTAAAGACCATATTCTGACGGTAAATGTGGGCGATGTTTTGTCCCTTACTCAGCTTGGCAGCAAGCTGGTGCAGATGGGCTATGAACGCGTGCCTGCCGTTGAAGGAAAGGGACAATTCAGCATAAGAGGGGGTATACTGGATATCTATCCATTGACGGCTGATGATCCATACCGGATAGAGTTTTTCGATGACGAGGTGGATTCCATTCGTACCTTTGACGTGCTATCACAGCGATCCATCGAAAACTGTTCCCAGGCGATAATTTCGCCAGCCAGAGAACTGGTTTTAACGGCAGATTGGCTTGCGTACGGTAAAGATAATATAAGCAGGGACTACAGCCAATTTTCAAGCAAGGCCGGGCGCAGGAATATCAGCGGTTCTTTGAAACAAAAGATGGAACGGATTTTGAATGCCTTGGACCAAGGGGCATGGGAAGCTTCGCTGGAGGGGTATTTTTCTTTTTTTTATCCCCAACGGGCTACTGTATTCGATTATTTGGAAGGCTCGGCCTTGATAGTGCTGGATGAGCCTGCTAGGATCAGGGAACGCTGCCAAGGATATATCAGTGAGTTTCAAGAACATTTCAAAGATCTGCTGCAAAGATATGAGGTTTTGCCGGGACAGTCAGAACTCATTTTGGATTATTCGGAACTTTTAAGGAAACTATCCGGGCATGTCTGTTTGCTGTTTCAGGTACTATCCACACCCCATCCTGATTTTGAACCTAAAGCGGCTTATAATTTTGCCGCTAGGAGCATCCCTTCGTATCATGGTAAGCTACAGCTGCTCATCGAGGATGTGGAGCTGTGGCTGAAAAAAGGGTATTATGTCTTGTTTCTTCTAGATAGCCAGGCCAGGAGGGAGGGGATCGCGGCTTTTTTGAGGGAGCATGGTATCCAACCCCTATTGGTACAGGACATGGAAGGGGAATTCCAGCCGGGCCAGGTAATTGTGGCGCCAGGCTTTTTGAGCCATGGATTTGAATACCTGGATGCGCGATTTGTGGTCATAAGCGATAGGGAAATCTATGAGGTTCATAGGCGGCGTCCGCAGCCCAAGAAAAAGGCCAGAAAACTAGAGAGCTTTATGGATTTGAAGGTTGGCGACTATGTGGTCCACGAAAATCACGGTATAGGCAAATATTTGGGGATAAAGACCCTGGTTGTAGACGGACAGAAGAAGGATTACCTGTATATAAAATACGCCGGTACCGATAAGCTGTATGTTCCCACGGATCAGCTGGACCTAATTCAGCCTTACATCGGAGTGGGGGATGAGCCGCCAAAGCTATCAAAGCTGGGGGGCGCCGAATGGCAGAGGACCAAAAACAGGGTACGCCAATCGGTACAAAAGCTTGCAATAGATCTGGTAAAGTTATATGCTATAAGGCAGTCGGTTGAGGGATACCGATTTTCGCCTGACACCGAATGGCAAAAACAGTTTGAAGCCCTATTCCCATACCAGGAGACTCCCGATCAGCTTCAGGCTATAGAGGATGTCAAGCGGGATATGGAGTCGTCCAAGGTCATGGACCGATTGATATGCGGCGACGTAGGATACGGGAAGACTGAGGTGGCCATACGGGCGGCATTCAAGGCTGTCATGGATGGCAAGCAGGTAGCCGTTTTGGCCCCCACTACCATACTGGCCCAACAGCACTATAACACCTTTGTCAAACGGTTTGAGGATTTTCCGTTTACCATACAGGTATTAAGCCGTTTTAAAACGCCGGCCGAGCAAAGAGCGATATTGAAGGCGCTCAAAGAAGGGAATATCGATATAGTAATAGGCACTCACCGATTGCTGGGGAAGGATGTAAAGTTTAAGGATTTAGGCCTCCTCATAATCGATGAAGAGCAGCGGTTTGGGGTTGCCCACAAGGAGATGATCAAAGACATGAAAAAGAATGTGGATGTGCTGACGCTAACGGCTACCCCCATTCCGCGTACCCTGCATATGTCCTTGATGGGCATCAGGGACATAAGCATAATTGAGACGCCGCCCGAGGATAGATACCCCGTTCAGACGTATGTAGTGGAGTACAGCGAACCCCTCATTCGAGATGCCATTTTGCGGGAACTGCATAGAGGTGGACAGGTGTATTTTGTATACAACAGGGTAAAAACTATGGATTGGATGTTGCATGAGCTTAAGAAGCTGGTGCCCGAGGCTAAAATTGCCATGGCGCACGGCCAGATGAGCGAAAACCTGTTGGAAAAGGTTATGATGGATTTTTACGAAAATAAGTTTGATGTGTTGCTTTGCTCCTCTATCATAGAAAATGGGCTGGATATACCCAACGTGAACACCATCATCGTATATGATGCCGACGGCTTTGGCCTGGCACAGCTATATCAGCTCAGGGGACGGGTAGGGCGGTCCAATCGCTTGGCTTATGCTTATTTTACCTATCGGAAGGATAAGATAATATCCGAACAAGCTGAAAAAAGGCTTCAAGCCATAAAGGAGTTTACAGAGTTTGGTGCAGGATTTAAAATTGCCATGAGAGACCTTGAAATACGTGGGGCTGGCAATCTCTTGGGGCCAGAGCAACACGGCCATATGGCAGCGGTGGGGTATGACCTGTATTGTAAGTTGCTGGAGGAAGCTATACGCACTATGAAAGGAGAAGAACTGCCTCGAACCGTAGAGACCATCATAGACATAAAGGTTAACGCTTACATTGAAGATAATTATATTCCTGATCAAAATCAAAAGATCGAGATTTATAAGAAAATCGCCGCCATTGAAGGACTTCAAGATAAGATGGATGTGGAAGAGGAGCTAATAGATAGATTTGGGGATATTCTGCCGCCTGTGCAAAATTTAATAGACGTGGCATATGTAAAAGCACTTGCCAAAAGGGTAGGGATTACAGAAATCGTTCATCGGGGTAAAGAGGTGAAGATGAGGCTAATAGATGCCAAGGTTATACCTCCTGACAAGCTCATGGTGATTTTAAATGAAAACCGAAATTACATGGATTTTGTATCTAAGCCTGTACCGACGCTGACGATAAGGCTGAAGGATCCATCGGCCAATGTTGCTTTACAAGCAGCTAAGGATGCTGTGGAAAAGCTTGTAAATTATTTAAATTGAAAGGGTGAAAAGGATATGAATCGCTTTGGAAAATATTGTGCTATGTTCATTGCAGTTATATTTATGCTAGGCCTTATGGGCTGTACCTTGGTTGAGGTGGTACCCGAAAAGGATAGGCAGCGGGTTGTAGCCGAGGTTTTTGGTGAGAAGGTGCTCAAAGGAGAATTCTTGGATGTGTATAACCAACAAAAGGCTTATTATGGCATTACCGATGAAATCGAAAAGGACTCGCAATATAAGGATACCATAAAGGAGATCAAGAAGGATGTGCTGGAGCAGCTCATCACGCTAAAAGTGCTGCTGAAAAAAGCAGAGCAGGCTGGCTTTACCGTAAACGAAGAATACCTTGATAAGGCCCGTAAAGAGCTGGAAGAGCAGCTTAAAAGCTATGCTGAACTGTTAAAGCAGCAGGCTGAATCTAAAGAGGAGGAACTTCAAAAGGAAGAGGATTACCTTGAAGAAGCTAAAGAGGAATGGCGGCAATATTTGAGCGAGGCAGGGCTGACGGAAGAAGAGTACATCCAAAGGCTAGCTGAAGATATAATGCTGAGGGAGTTTGCCGAGAAGATGCTGGAGGATGTGGAGGCTACCGACCAAGATATTCGGCAGTATTACGATGAGGAGTTGAATAAGCAAAAGGAGGATCCCAGCATTATAGCGATGGCTCCTGTACAACTTTATCGGCCAGCAGGTTGGGTAAGGGTTAAGCATATTTTGATTCCACTTTCTTCGGAAGACCGAGAAGGGTATTACGATTTAATTCAAGAGGGGAAAGAAGATGAGGCTGAAAAGTATTTGGATGAAAAGCTGAAGGCAATTGAACCTAAGGCCAGGGAGGTATATGATAAGGCCAAGGCAGGCGAGAGCTTTGAAGAACTCATTGAGGCTTACAGCGATGATAAAAGTACTACCAACAAGGAAGATGGGTATGTGATATACGAGGGAAGTGGCCTGTTTACTGATGAAGTGGAGCATGCGGCGCTCAAGCTGGACGAAGGGGAGGTATCCCAGCCTATTGGATCCCCGCTTGGCTATCATATCATAAAGCTTTATGAAAAGCTGCCCGAAAAGGTCTTTACCCTCGAAGAGACAAAGGATGACATAGAAGCCATAGTGCTGAGCGATAAGCGCAATGAGAAATGGAATGCTTTGCTTGAAGAGTGGAAAAAGGAAGCCAATATTAAAAAGTACGAGAACCGATTGTAAGTAAAAGGAATTTTTGGGTCCCTCCGAGGTCGAAATGAATAAAAGCCCATCAACAGTAAAATAATATGAATGCAAGGATGGTTTTGTAAATTGATACAGATTAAGGAGGGATGTATGTGAAAGCAACGGGGATAGTAAGGCGAATCGATGAGCTGGGCAGAGTAGTGATCCCCAAGGAAATTCGTCGTACCTTACGGATACGTGAAGGTGACCCCTTGGAGATTTACACCGATGAAGAAGGGGAAGTAATTTTGAAAAAATATTCTCCTATAGAGGACCTAAGCGATTTTGCTAACGAGTATGTGGATTCTCTGCATAAGATCCTGGGGCATATTGCTTGCGTGGCAGATAAGGATGTCATTGTGGCCGTTGCAGGCATTCCCCAAGCCCGCTTTAAAAAGGAAAAGATCAGCGAGGATTTGGAACGCATCATAAATGAGAGAAAGACGGTAATGGCCAACCGTTCCAATAAGGATACCATCTATCCTCTGTTGGAGAGGGAAGGCGGCCAAACGGAATATACCTCTCAGGTGATCGTTCCCATAATCTCAGGAGGGGAGCCCATAGGGGCAGTCATATTGTTAAGCAAGGATCCCAACGTCACCATGGGAGACACTGAACTGAAGATAGCTCAAGCTGCAGCAGCATTCATAGGGACGCAGATGGAGCAATAGTAAGTGTGTAAAAGAAAAGGCATTGAGTAAACTCAGTGCCTTTTTTATTTTATGTATTGTAAAGCAAGAGAGGGTTAATATAATATTTTAGGCAAAATGAGATGCCTGCCGCTACGGGTTCATATTAAACTTGATAAGGAGGATTATTTGTGAGGAAAAGATCCTTTATTGAAGGGGCAGCTTTGCTGGCCTTTGCAGGGCTCCTGGCCAAGGTGCTGGGAGCGATATTCCGAATACCCCTTACGTACATAATAGGCGCTGAGGGCATGGGATTATATCAAATGGCCTATCCCATATATTCATTTCTATTGATCATATCATCGGCCGGGTTGCCCGTTGCCATCTCAAAGATGGTTTCCGAAAGGATGGCGTATGGCGATTGTTCAGGCGCTTACAGGGTTTTCAGGGTGTCTCTGATGCTTTTGGCCTACCTGGGCATAATTACGTCTACCCTGTTAATGGCCTTCAGCGGTGCCATATCCACAGCGTTGGGCAATCCCAAAGCTGTGTATTCCATGCTTGCCATTGCGCCAGCTTTATTCTTCGTGTCGATGCTTTCGGCCTTTAGAGGGTATTTTCAAGGTATGCAGATGATGAGCCCTACTGCCCTGTCCCAAATCGTGGAACAAAGCGGCAAGCTATTTATGGGCCTATTGCTGGCGTGGCTTTTTGTAGAGAAAGGGATCGAATTTGGGGCGGCAGGTGCCGTGTTAGGGGTTACCCTGGGAGAGATAGCGGCTTTGGCTTTGCTGTGGGGCATATACAGAAGGGAAAAGGATAATTTAGGGGAAGAAGCGAGGAAAAGGGTTATAAAGGGGAACATGGGGGGTTATAATGGTCAATCAAACCGCGAGATAATTAAAAAATTAATGAGCATCGCTGTACCGGTAACCATAGGAGCCTCCCTTATGCCGTTGGTGGGATTGATCGACAATGTAATGGTGGTAAATCGCCTTATGAGCATAGGTAAAGCTGATACGGCGGCTTCCTATACAGTAAAGGAGGCTACCAGCCTATATGGGCTGTTGACTGCATATGCAAATCCCCTAATCAATTTTCCTGCCGTTCTAACGGCGGCTCTGGCCATGAGCATAGTGCCTTCAATTTCCGAGTCCCACGCATTAGGCCATCGCAAGGCGGTAGCGCATAAGGCAGCGGTAGCTATACGCTTGACCTTGATGGTGGGCTTGCCAGCAGGGATTGGAATGTCGGTGTTGGCTCATCCCATCATTCGAGTGCTTTACAGGGCTTTGGACGATGGTCAGGCAGCTTTAACTGGTAACCTTCTAAGCGTATTATCCTTTGGCGTGGTGTTTCTTACCCTCATTCAGGTTTTGACGGGGATATTGCAGGGTGTTAATCGAGCGACGGTTCCAGTCAAGAACCTTGCTATAGGGGCGATGTTTAAGGTGTTGACCACGTACATCTTGATGGGGATACCGCAGATAAACGTTGTAGGGGCAGCCGTTGGTACTGTGGTGTGCTACGCCATCGCTTCGCTGTTGGATTTTTCTGCTGTGGTAAGGTATACCAATGCTTCTATATCTTTTACTGATTTCGTGGTAAAACCTATCATGGCTGCAGGCATAATGGCCACTGTTGTTTCTATATGCTATAAAGTGCTGGAGGACGTTACAGGATTAACCCTTGCCACAATGTTTTCCATTGTTGCTGGCGTTCTGATATACGGCCTGGCACTCCTGGCTATGGGCATCATAAAGGAAAACGATTTTAGATCATTGCCAGGAGGGGATAAGCTGGGGAGGATGTTGTACCAGTTCAGAATATTTCGGTAAAAATTTTCCATGGCCTGTGCTATCTATTTCTTAAGAGGTTGAAAATTTGTGCTACGACTGCTTCAAAATGTCCAAATAATTTATTATCATTATATAGGCGGGAGTTTGATTTTATAATGGGTTATACAGAAGAAAGGCGGATGGGAATTAAATGGATACCAAAACGGTACAGGGTTATACCTTGATAAAGGATGGGGTCAATAGATGGCGTATACCTAAATTCGGGAAGATGAGGGTAGATGCCATAGTATATGTGAATGATGCCTTGCTCAGCCTTCTGCACGATGACCAGTCGCTGAGGCAGCTGGTCAATGCCGCCATGCTCCCCGGCGTGGTGGAACCAGTCGTAGGAATGCCCGATATTCATGAGGGGTTTGGGTTGCCTATCGGAGGGGTTATGGCCATAGAAAGGCATGGGGTCATTTCAGCAGGGGCTGTGGGGTATGACATCAACTGTGGCGTAAGGCTTTTGAGGACGGATTTAGAGGCCCGTGATTTGGATAAAGAAACTCTGTACAAGCTGATAGAGCGGATCGAACACTACGTTCCTACGGGTATAGGCAAGAAGGGCAGGCATAAGGGTATTACTCGCAAAATCTTCGATGATGTGGTGCACAATGGGGTTGAAGCGGTAATCCGAGCCGGTTTTGGAGACAGGCAAGACCTCAATTATATCGAAGACGGAGGGAGGCTATCAGGTGCTGACATTTCTGCTGTATCCAAAGAGGCTCAGGAAAGAGGAGAGGAGCAGTTGGGCACGCTGGGTGGGGGAAACCATTTCATAGAGATTCAGCGGGTGGACCGTATCCTAGATGAGAAGCTGGCGCAGGCATTTGGCCTGTTTAAGGGCCAGGTGACCGTCATGATCCATACGGGGAGCCGTGGATTTGGGCATCAGATTGCTACCGACTATACCAAGATTTTGTGGGAAGGTGCTAAAAAATACGGCATTGAGGTGCCGGAGAAGGGCCTTGCGGCGGCTCCAATAGATTCCAAAGAAGGGCAGAGTTACTATAAGGCCATGGTAGCTGCCATCAATTACGCTTTTTCAAATAGGCAAATAATCATGTGCGATGTGATTAAGGCTTTTGAAGATGTGCTGAAGAAAACAGCCGAGTCCATGGGGTTTAAGCTGGTCTATGACGTTGCCCACAACATCGCCAAGTGGGAGCGGCATGGCGGCAGGGACCTTCTGGTGCACAGGAAGGGTGCTACGAGGGCTTTGCCAGCCGGCCATCCTCAAAACCCAAGCGCATATATGCAAACGGGCCATCCTGCTCTGGTGCCCGGCAGCATGGGTACAGGTTCCTACGTTGTGGTGGGGAAGGGTGAGCTGTCTGAGAGCTTTTTTTCGGTCAACCACGGAGCTGGGCGCAAGCTATCCAGGACCAAGGCCAAGTCAATTACAAAGCAGGAGTTTGAAAGGGCCATGGGGGATGTCATATATAATGTAGGGTCATACAAGGATATTGTGGACGAGTCTCCCCTAGCGTATAAGGATGTGGAGGAAGTGGTAGGCGTGTTGGTCAACCGGGGTATCACCATACCCGTAGCGAAGATGGTACCGCTGGCAGTAGTAAAGGGTGTGGATTGACATTGATGTTGCCTTTTAGGATATATTATTATGGGTTGCATAACTGGGCGGCACAATGTAATATATATATTGCGTCCTACATGGGAGGGCTTTAAGGAATGAAATATAAAATTACTGTTGTGGGATTGGGACCGGGTAGCGAGGATGGCCTTACTCTAGGAGCTTTAAAAGCCTTGCGTCAAGCGTCCAGCGTGGTTTTAAGGACAGAGATGCACGGCATTACTCCCTTTTTAAAGGCTCAGGGAATAAAATATACCTCCATGGATGATATCTATCAAAAAGGGGAAGATTTTGACCGAGTTTATGAGCTCATGGTAAATCGGATCATGGATATGGCCCAAAGCGGGCAAGTGGCGGTGGGAGTGCCAGGGCATCCGCTGATAGGCGAGAGGCTTACGTTTGAGCTTTTAAGGCGGTTGGATGTAGAAAGCTATGACATAGATATTATACCGGGAATAAGCAGCGCTGATGAGCTGCTTGCCTTGATTGGACAAGCCGGCATAGAAGGACTGAAGATATTGAGCGCTCCCGAGATGACAGAGGACCTGATAAACGTACGCTTGGCAACGGTAGTTATAAACATGTATGATTCTTTGGTAGCATCAGACGTGAAATTGCTGCTATTGCGCTTTTATCCCCATGACCTGGAGGTATTTATAAGTTGGCAAAGCCGGGACAAGGGATTGGAGTACAGGGCCGTACCCCTGTATGAGATTGATCGTCAACAGCGCTATGACCATACAACATGCCTGTATATTCCGCCCGTTGAGTTTAAGCGGTTGGAGTCCTTTGACATGAATCACCTGAAGCAAATTATGGAGATACTCCGCTCGCCTGAAGGGTGTCCGTGGGATAGGGAACAGACGCACGAAAGCCTTAGACGATATCTCCTTGAAGAGGCCTATGAGGTGATAGAGAGCATCGATAGGCGGGATGAGGATAAGCTACTGGAAGAGCTGGGCGATGTGCTTCTCCAGGTAGTGTTTCACAGCCAGATTGCAAGGGAACGGGGAGCATTTGACATATTTGACGTCATCACCAGGATATGCCAAAAGATGATAGAGCGCCATACCCACATATTTGGCGATGCTGTGGCTGAGAATGCACAGCAGGTGGTGGCAAACTGGGAAGATTTGAAAAAGCGTGAGAAGGGCTTTGTAACTCACACCCAGATTTTGCGCGATATACCCAGCATCCTTCCCGCCCTTGTAAGGAGCTACAAGGTACAGGAAAAAGCAGCTTTGGTAGGGTTTGATTGGGAGAACGTGGAAGGAGCTATGCAGAAGCTGGAAGAAGAGCTGATGGAGCTAAAGGAGGTATATAAAGGAGGTGATGAGCAAAGGATTCGGGAGGAAATAGGAGATTTGCTGTTTGCGGCCGTCAATGTCGCACGGTTTTTAAAAGTGGATCCAGAATTGGCGTTGAAGGATACCATAGAAAAGTTCATAGACCGCTTTGAGTACATAGAGGAAAACGCAAAGCGTCCTTTGCAGGATATGACGCTGGAAGAGATGGATGAGCTGTGGAACCAAGCCAAGAAGCGATTTTTAGCGCAAAAACATGTATAATTAAAGAAAAATATGGTAATCATATTATTGAAATTCCTCTATAAAAACCAGGCAAAAAATATGTAAAAATTTCAAAAATTATTTGGCAACAAGGAGGAATTTGAAAAAAAATAGCGAATATGCTATAAGAATCTATTTCAAGGAGGGTTCGTATATGAATAAAGCTGAGTTGATTGCTGCTGTAGCAGAGAGAAGCGAACTGACAAAAAAAGAAGCTGAAAGCGCTATTAATGCTCTGATTTCAGTAATTACTGAAGCATTGGCCAGGAATGAGAAGGTACAGCTGGTCGGGTTTGGTACCTTTGAAGTCCGCGAAAGGGCCGAGAGGAAGGGCAGAAATCCTCAGACCAAAGAGGAGATCATCATTCCTGCATCCAAAGCTCCTGTGTTTAAAGCTGGCAAGGCTTTGAAAGATGCCGTTCAATGAGCTAAACAATAAAACCATAAAAACCGGGTGATAACCCCGGTTTTTGTAATTTTTGGTTTTTTCATTTAATTTATTGAGGGTAGGATGCGGTTGAAAAGGTTTCAGGGGAATTGTATACTAGTTTTAAAA